>SLCJ01000335.1 GCA_007125835.1 Verrucomicrobiales bacterium
TAGGTCGCATTGGGCCGCAGGCCGTCGAGTTGCAAGCGGAAGGCGTAGGGCACGCGCTCGAGGTTGTTTCCGCCTGCGTCCTGGTCGCCCTGGATGAAACGCGGCAGCACCAGCTCGGTGAGGGAAGCCGAGAAGAATTCACCGCTGATTGCTGGATCAAGGCCTGCGGCATCGGCCGTCAATTGGAATGCTCCGCTGCCGGTGATGACGAGATCATCGAATGTGGCAGTGCCAAAAATCGCATCGACGGTGGTGGTGCCGGTGAGGACGCCGTCGCCAACGAGGAAAAGGGTCACAGGACCGTCGAAGGCGATGGCCGGATTGCCGTCGGCATCAAGCAGGCGGACCACCACATTGCCAAGAGGCGACCCGCTGGCCGTGCCGCCAGGCACCGTATCGAACACAATCGAGGCCGGTGGAAGTCCGTTCGCCACAGGGAAACCAGTGACCGAAAAATCATCGAACCGGTTGTTGCCTGATACGCCGCCCTCTCCTTGGGCGAAAGTCACACGAAGGGCGAAGTTCGGGTTGTTTTCGGCGGCGGGAGTGTCGCGGAAGTCGAGCTGGTAGGTCGCGGGGGCGGCGTTTTCTATGACGAGGGTTTCTTTGGTGAGCCAGGTGGTACCGTCGCTGGTGTATTGCCAGAGCTGTTCTCCCGCACCTTGGCCGGAGCGGCGGGAGAGGAAGTCGATGAGGATGCCCTCAAAGCCGGTGGTGGGAACGTGCCAGGTAAGAGTCACATCCAAGGGCTCGTTGACGCGCAGGTGGGCGGAGCCGAAACCTTGGCCGGAGGTGTTGCGGAAGACCTCGGGGGCGGGTTCGGCAGCAGCATCGATTTCGACGTCGATGCCGGTACTGCCGCCAACGCCAGCGCTGGGACCAAGGAAGGTGGTGGAGCTTTCAAAATCCCATTGATGAATGACTGCGGGGTCGGGCAGGTCCTGTATGACATCGCCGCTGGCCAGGGCGCTCCAGTTTCCAGCATCAAATGCACGAGCGAGTATGCCGTCGGCAAGATGGGCGGGAACGATGGCTTCATAGAAATCGCCGTTTTGAGTGGCGGCCTCCGCGCCCGGCTGAATGGCTCCGCCGGTGAGGCGCGGGTCGGTGGCATCAGTGGTGTAGTGGAAGGGAGTGGATGCCGAGATGAGGACACCGCCGCCGGTGATGGAAAACTCCGGGGCATCGATGGCAGGATAGAGACTGGCGTTGCGAAATTGTTGCAGAACGATGCCGGTGCGCTGCGGGAGATAGGTGTTTACCAGTCGATTGTGCTCCGCCTGCCAGTGGTTGTCTTTGGTGAAGATTTCGTTTTCGGAGCCGCTAACCGTGCCCTTTTTGTGGCGGAAGCTGCCCCAGCGTGCGGACTCAGCGATGACGGCCGTTTCGACGACGGCAGCGGCTGCTTGGTAGCGGGCGATGGTCTGGTCCGGCGTGAGTGCGCCGTTGTTGAAAAAGTGGCGGTGGACGCGGTCGGCGAAGGCGAGGCGGAATTCGGGGTTGGCCCGCATGCGGTCGTAGAAGCGCGCGGCGTCCACACTGACGCCAGTGCGGTTGTCGTTAAGGCCTTCCATGGATCGTTCGGAATCCCAACAGAAGAACATAAAGCCGTTACCAGGTTCGCGGCGCCGGATGGCGCTCCAGTTGTTGAACGGCCAGTCATCCATGCCGGCCCAGAGGTTGACGACCATGTAGTCGATGTATTGGGGGAGATCGATGTATTCGAGGACGGCTTCGTAGTTTTCCTGGATCGAAAGGTTGGCGTTGGCGAGGGCGTTGAGCGTGCTCCAGGCAACTCCATTGCCGTCGCGAATGCCGCGGTGGGTGATGGCGTCCCAGTCCTCGCGCTCGCCGCCGAAGTAGGTGGCACCAAAGGCGGCGTCGGGGCGTTCGGACGGGTTGTAGAGCCCCCAATAGACGCCGTTGAAGTAAAGGTGCATGTGGGTGCTGCGAGAGCCGTGGCCGCTCACATCGACCTGAGAGTGGCGGATGAACTGATCACGGACGTATTGGCCTCGGCGGCGCTGGTTGGCATCGAAGCCGTGGAGCCACTCGTTATTATACTCGGCGCGGAGAATGACGGTGTTGAATTCCGAAGCCGCGCCGCGATTGTCGCCGAGGAGCCGGTATTCGAGGGTTCCGGTTTCGTAGATGTTTTTGAACAGAAGCCGGAACGACCCCTTGGGCGTGCGGTCGGCGCGGCGGCTCGCCCCGCCCTGCATCCGGATGCCGGCGTTGATCTGGAAATCCTCGCGACTGCCATCGGGGTGGATGATTTCGACCGAGACCGGGCGTTCCCATGCCTCGCCGCGCGGCGCGCCGCCGGAGCGGCTGCGGCTGGCGTAGATACCGTCGTCAGGATCGAAGAGGTCGTCCATTTCCATGACCAGAGAAATGGTGGGCACGTCAGTGAGGGCTTGCACCATGAGCGGCTCGTAGGCAGGATCCTCGCTGACTTCGGGGTCGAAGCCGTAGTGGGTGGCTGTCCAGGTGCCCCAGGCATTGGGAAATCCGAGGGCGGCGGGGTTGTCGCGCTGAGCGAGGATGTCATCGAGGAAGAAGTAGCTGTGGGTGATGACCTTGCTGGTGGGCAGCGCGCCATCCTTGTGAGCGTGGGCGCGGATGACGGATGTGGCGTCGATTGCGATAGGGCTCGAGAAAAGCGTGCCGGTTCCCGGCCCGGGCGCGGACCCGTCGGTACTGAATCGGATTTCAACCGCAGGGTCGGGATGACTGAGTTCCAGAGCAAGCGGGGCATCGTAAAACCCGCGCTGCACGGAGAAATCCGGCGGCTCCACCGGGGCTGTGTATGTCTGGCTGACATTGGCGGTCCCGGGTGTCGGTTCGAGGAAAAAGTGGAAGTCCGGCCCGCCATCCGGCTGACGCCCATACGATGCGTCTCGCGGCACCGCGACCGGCACGATGGAATCGGCGGCGACGCCACCAGGCCGGGTGAGCACGAGCGGCTCGCCGTCCGCGCTGATGCGGAAATTCGTGTGGGGTGCCCTGTCCGGCGTGGCAGCGGCTCCATCGAGGCCATACCGGCTTTTCAAGTGGGAGTTCAGAGCCGCCAGCTCGGAGGCGTCGAGCGCGCGGTCATAGATAGCCACCTCGGCGATCAAGCCGTCGAAATTTCGCGGGCTGTCATGGGAATTGCCGAGAAAAAACCCCCCGTAGTCCCCAAGGTCTGTGTGACCCGTGTCTTCCGAACGCGAAGCCGCCGCGCTGCCATCCACAAACACGGTGGCAAGCGGATCCTCGAAAGAGCTGTCCTGCGTCGCGCCAAGGACCCGCCAACCGGATTGCACCGCCCCCGACGCCCTTACCGAATTCATCACCCCCACACGCAGACGCAGCGTTCCGCCCGATTCGATCTCAAAGTGCAGGTTTCCGGATGTGGTGCCGGAGGGACCGGTGCCCCACAAGCCGGAAATCACCCCCCCATCCCACCGCGCGACAGCCACGAAGGTGAAATTCTCCAGATTCTCCAGGCCATTGAAGGTCGCACGCGGTAGATCCATCTGCCTGCCCCCGGCAAAAGACAAAGCCGGCAAGCCATTGAGGGCGTCAGCAGTGAAAACCGGACGCCGACCCACATCAGATTGCATGGCCTCGTTTCCCATCCCGCTCGAATCACTCCAGATCGCCACCGGGTCACCATCGTTCGCCACGAGGGCATCGGCCCGAAACCAAACCACCAGACCCGACAAATCGTCGGGCGCAGCGTCCGCCACAGGCGCTGGCACCTCATCAAACCCACTGCGGTCCTTGCCCGATGCCCACACCAACTGATGGCCCCCGGGCTCGATCCACATAGATGGGAACACCCAACGAAAAGGCTCCGAAGGATCATCGGAAAACCCCCATCCCCCGAGATCCACCGCCTCACTTCCCGGATTGTAAATCTCGATCCAGTCCTCAAAATCCCCGTCCTCATCCGCCAAAGTCAGACCATTGGACGCCATGAACTCATTGATCACAAGCTCCCCGCGCAGATACGGAAGCCCCGCCAACACAAGCAACCAAAGCGCAAAAATGCCAAAAAGACGTCTGCGCATAAAAAGGTGAGGCAGCGGGGACTTGAAAGACTGGACACACATAGAAACAAGTTTCCCCCCATTTCGAGCAAGAATCCAATGCAAAATTCGATTTCCCGTTTGGCATCAAGACCAAGCCGAAGTCGAACGGGGGCCGGATGTTTCGATGTTTCGGTGGGGAGAAACCAGCCCTTCTGGCCTCCCCCTTGAGAACCGGGCCGTGAGCCAGGCGGGCATGGTAACGTGATGAGCCGCCCGTGGATAAACAAGCCGACGGCAAAAGCTTTGCCGAGAACGAAGGAAGGGTAAAGCCAGTTGTTCAGGTGGGCCGAAGGCACAAAAGCACAAAGCGCAGGATTTCACCCCATGCGAGCATAAGTGGATGAGAGATGCGTCCCGAATATGCATCCTCCCCGCACAAAAACGCCCTCCACACACAGCGGCTCACGCAGTGAAAAACCTGCGGAACTGATTCATCGACAATGAATTTGCGTGCGGGCTTGGGGCATGGCTGGAACTCCTTACTGGGTCAAGATTAACGCGGAATTTCGCAATGATCATCTTTAATCCATTGATATCATAGTTTTCGCATATTTACAGGAAACTTCAAATAACTTATTATGGAAGTCTTTGTTGTGGTGATTTTGGGTGACAGATGAGAGTGGGGTTTTACCCCATATCGGAGACGGCACTCGCTGCGTAAAGTTTAAGAAGGCGGTGAATGAAATCAGCCGCATCGCCAACAACCGGAAAAGAAAACATGAGCAACCAAAAAATCAAAGAGTCAGCCCCTGTGGAAAAGAGCGACCCCGCAAGGGAAGCAGCCAAAGAGCTATCGAATAGGGCGGAAAAAGGCGTGGAACGCACAAAAGAAATAGTTCGTCACACGGTCGACGCCGCGCGGAAGGCGGGCCATGAATTGGGCCAGTCGGCAAAGCGTAAAGGATGTGCTGCGGTGGCGACTACCCGCGAGTGCGCTCAAAGGAATCCCCTCTGCATGATCCTTGTCGCAGCTGCATTTGGCGCTGCCATTAGCTACACAATCGTGAAAGCCCGGCAAAAGCCCGCCTTCAGTGAACGGCATGAGGAAGATCCGTTGTGCTCGGTGCGCGAGACGATCCTCGCCGCACTCGCACCCGTTAGCAGACGGGTTCAAGACGGTTGCGGCGCTGTGCGCGAGGGTGCGGGCAAGGCAAAGCATCAGGCCCATCGTCTCAAGTCAAGACACGCCAGCGGCAGCCTGGCTGATCGAATTGGCCGGGTCGGAGAAAAAATTAAATTCTGGTAAATCGTGAACGAGCAACAAACAAATAAGCGCAGTCAGGCGTGCTTGGAGGATATTGCCAAGAAAACCGTGAATAACGTCTGTATAGGCATCCGCAAGAAGTATGAAGAATGCGAAAACCATGTTCGCAAAGCCCCGATAACCTCGGCTCTCGGAGCCGTCGGAGTAGGGTATCTCCTTCGTCGTCTCCCTGTGCGTGCCATCATTGGCATCCAATTTCGGGTATTGTCGAAGTTGGCCCCACCGACGCTCTTCCTCTTTGGAGTAGCAAAACTCTGCGAACTGGTGAAACGCCGGTAGAAGAACAGCCATTCCACCCCACGGAAACAGTTGGAGAAGCACCAAGACAATTCCTCGGCACAAGCTATAGCCGCAGGGCCAAAAGCTGTGTCGCCTGAAGCTCTTCCCGCGCGAGCTCGGAATTTCGGACGTTCCTAGTCTCAAGCAATGGGCAGGGTAACCATTTGCCGACCGGCGCATCCCGCTCGTTTCAGTTCGGCGAAAGCACGCGATTTGGAATGGCGTGGAATTCGCGGAATTACACCCTATTTGATAAGATGAAGCTGAAGCAATACCGTTGGCGGCGAACCCTTAAACTGACCGGGGCTCGATGGGTGGAAACAGCCGGCGACGAGCGAGCCGCTACTTTCGCCTTCTATTTGCTGCTCTCGCTGCTGCCGTTGATCCTACTGCTTGTAACGGCCGGTTCGGTCTTTGTCGAACGAGAGGTGGCAGCGCAGGCCGTAGCCAATGTGGCGAGGCACTATATACCGCTAACCGACGAACAGGAGCGGGAAGCCGTGTCGGCCATCCATGGCATGCTCGATACCAACGCTCCCATCAGCCTGGCGGCGTTGCCTTTGTTGCTTTGGGGATCCCTAAAGTTCCTGCGCACCTTGATCCGAAACTCGAACCGTATCTGGAATTCCCCCTCGTACAACTGGTGGCAGCTGCCATTGCGAAGCCTCGGTTTGCTCGCTATCACCACAAGCGCCATCATGATCGGCATACTCGTGCCCGGGCTCGCGCGACTCGTTCGCTCCTGGCTCGCAGCCCATCTCGACTTTTCCCCGTGGGCGTTCTCCCTGGTGTTCCAAATCATACCCTGGCTCGTGCTGTTCTACGGATTGCTTATGATCTATTGGGTTTCTCCCAGTCGGACTACCAAATTCACCGATGTATGGCTTGGAGCAGTGGGTGCGACAGCCCTCATCTGGCTCGGCCAGCGCCTTTTCCTGTTTTACGTGACCACAGTTGAGCCCTTCAACGTGCTCTACGGTACTCTTGGCGGAATCGTGGCGTTTCTGATTTGGCTCTATCTTTCCAGTTGCGTCGCCGTGCTCGGCATTTGCTTCTGTGCGGCGCAAGCGGAAGCTAAAACCGACGCCAGCATTGATCCCGGGGATGAAGCGAACCAATGAGACCCGAGCCAATCAAACTTTTTCCGAGAAACTAGGCTGAAATCACCATGCCTCCGGAATTCATGTTCATTCGGATCCTGCCTCCCTTCCCACCACAAACCGCCTCCTTTATCGATCCAGGGTGGTAAGAATCAGTCGATCAATACCTCAACATGGTGTTCGTTGCCGTCATCCATCAGGGGAATGGTCGTTCCCTCGATCTCCCTGCCGTCGAGAAAAAGTCCGGCAGGGGTTCCGACAGGGGTCCGGGCGAGGGATATATGGTAGAAGGTATTGTGGTGGCGATAGTGGATTCTAAGGGAACTCCATGATTTGGGCAGGCTGGGGGTGAGATGGAGCTTGTCAATTTCGAGCCGTAAACCAAACAGCGTTTCAACAATTAGGCGATACATCCAACCGGCGGATCCTGTATACCAGGTCCAGCCGCCGCGCCCGACATTCGGCTCGACGGAGTAGACGTCGGCAGCGACAACGTAAGGTTCCACCTTGTAGCGCGCGACGCCGACAGGGTCGGCGGCATGAAGAACGGGGTTGAGCAAATCAAACAATTCCCAGGCCTTGTCGGTGTCTCCCAGTTCAGCAAAGGCCATCGCTGTCCAGATCGCCGCATGAGTGTACTGGCCGCCGTTCTCGCGCACACCGGGGATGTAGCCCTTGATGTAGCCTGGCTCCAGCGCCGATTTGTCAAACGGCGGGTCAAACAGTTTAATAATCCGCGCCTCGGGTTTCACGAGACGGCGGGCGACGCTCTCCATGGCCCGCCGCGCTCGCAGCGGATCGCCAGCTCCGGAGAGCACCGACCAGCTCTGTGCGATGGAATCAATCTGACACTCCTCGTTCAAGAAAGACCCGAGAGGTGTGCCATCGTCGAAATAAGCGCGGCGATACCAGTTGCCGTCCCAGCCATGCAACTCAATGTTTTGGCGGAGTTTCTCCGCTTCGTTGACACATACCGCCGCGAACTCGGTATCCGTCCGACTCTTCGCCAATGCTCCGAAACTCCGCAAAACATCACAGAGGAAGAAGGCAAGCCAGACGCTTTCCCCTTTGCCCTTTTCGCCAACTCGGTTCATGCCATCATTCCAGTCGCCACAGCCAATAAGCGGCAACCCGTGGGCTCCGAAGCTCAGTCCCCTGCGAATCGCGCGGGTGCAGTGCTCGTATAGATTACCTTCTTGTGAGGCTTGCTGAGGCAGGTCGTAGTATGACTCTTCATCGTCGTTGACCGCACGCCCTTCGAGATAGGGCACCTCCTCGGATAGAACTCCGGTATCGCCTGTGATCTGGACATAGCGGCAGACACAGTAGGGCAGCCACAGGTAATCGTCGGAGAAATGGGTGCGCACACCCCGCCCCTCCGGCGGATGCCACCAATGCTGCACATCGCCTTCAAGAAACTGGTGCCCGGCAGCGCGCAGGAGATGTTCACGTGCCGTCCATGGCGCGGCATGCACTAGGGCCGTGGTGTCCTGCAGCTGATCACGGAACCCGTAAGCACCGCCGGACTGGTAGTAGCCGCTGCGCCCCCAATAGCGGCAGGCTAGGGTTTGGTATTCAAGCCATCCGTTAACCAGGAAATTCAATGCCGGATCCGGAGTCTCGGCGTACACGGTGCCAAGTGTTTGTTTCCAGAAATCCCAGACGTCCTCAAGGGCGGTTTGCGCCCCTTTTGATCCGCCAAAACGGCGAATCAGGTCCCGGGCCTCTTCGCGGTCGTTGCCGGCACCAAGCAGAAATACCAACTCACGTTCCTCGCCGTCGGCAAGCTCGAACGGCACCTGCAGAGCAGCGCAGGGATCGAGCCCGGATCCGGTGCGGTTCGAGAGCCTCGCGTGGCCCATCGCTGCAGGAGCGGCCGGCGTGCCGTTGCGCCCGAGAAAATCAGTGCGGCTACCGGTTAGGGTACGATTGGGGTCGTTGACGAAGACAAAGGCTGTCTTGTTTGCGAATTCTCGGTTGAACTCGTTGCGGGCGAAAAGCGCGCCAGTGTCGGGGTCGGGTTCAGTTACAAGGTGCAACAAGCTGGCATGGCGCCACTGGCCGAGGACCCACTCCCAATAGCCAGTCACGGACAGGCGCCGCAATTGTCCCGAGCGGTTACGAACCCTGACAACGACAAACTTCACCGGCGCATCCTTTTCGACATAGGTGCAGAGCTCCGTCTCAATTCCTTGCTCGGTTGACTCAAAAACGCTGTAGCCAAACCCATGGCGGCACGTGCAACCTGCCGTGCCCTGAGCGGGAAGCCGGGTCGGAGACCAGTAGCGCCCTGTCTCCTCGTCGCGGAGGTAAAAGGCCTCGCCACTGGGATCACCAACGGGGTCATTGTGCCAGGGCGTGAGCCGAAACGCATGCGCATTGTCAATCCAGGTGTAGGCAGATCCGCTTTCCGAAACCACCGAGCCAATCCTCGGATTTGCCAGAACATTGACCCAAGGTGCGGGTGTGGCACTACCCGGGCCAAGCTCAATCACGTACTCGCGTCCATCCGGAGTAAATCCGCCAAGGCCATTGAAAAAGACCAGCTTGCGCTTGGGAGAAAGAGGAACTTCTCGCTTCATTGTTGGTATCGATCGATCCGCGTTGAGACGGGGGACTTTGCGCTCGGGCGGAGCTTTACGCTCAATCTGCTGCGCAAGTGTCTCAACTCCATCGGTAAGGACAACACGCGCCACAGTTTGCAGAAGGACGCGGTCATCCTCGGTGAGATCTTCACTGCGCCGGACGAAAATGCCGCCGGGCTGATCCAATCGGTGGGCGTCCGAACCCCCGGCGATGATACCGAGAATGCGATCTTGAAGGACTTGGCGATAGCCCGAGAAATCCTCGTTTAGAATAACGAGATCCGCCTTTAACCCATTTCCCCGCCAGTATGCATGGGCCTGAAGGATTTCCTTTACGAGGTGTATGCGGTGCACATCGCCAATGCGCATCAGAACAATCGGCAAATCGCCCGAAATGCCAAAGGACCAGAGCCCAGATAGGCCCCGACGATTTCGAGCGGTGATACCCGGCGTAGCCCGATGACGCGGATTGGCAAAAAGAAGCGATCCCGCCAGCCGCGCATACAACTGTGCCTCGACCTCGGTGAAGCGCATCTGGTGCAGCTCAAGCTGGCTGTGAGACCATGCCATTTCAAAAGCACGGGCGGCGAAACTTGGGTCGCGATATCGTTCAATAAGTGCAAGAGCCTCCTCACGGGTCTCCGCCACACCGGTGACGAGATGCCAGTTTGCCGAGGTGTCCTCATCCATGATGACGCTCTGGCGGATCGCGACGGCGGGGTCGAGCACACAGCCATCGGTATTGGAGAGCGGGCCGATTGCATCAAAGGCCGCAGGATGCGAAACCTGGCGGGTGCGGCCCATAAAGTTGGCTCGACTTGTTTCGTAGGAGAGCTCCCCGTCAAGAGCTCCCTGAGTGGTCATAAGGTGGAACATCCACGGCAAATTCTCACCCGGCGAACGCGCCCGCCGGTTGCAGAGGATAGCCTGCGAGCCACTGAGAATTTCCGTCTGCACGAACAGATTGCTAAAGGCCGGATGGGCGAGATCGGCGTTCGGGGGCGCGAGGACAACTTCAGCGAAGCTAGTAAGTTCGATGCGGCGCGTATGCGAAGAGAGATTGGTTACCGTAATGCGGCGAACTTCTACGTCGTCCTCAGGCGAAACCGCGATTTCAGTGTGCGTGTCAACCTCTTCGTCGCGTCGGCGGAACTCAGCACGCCCTTCAACAAATATAGCCTCGTAGTGATCGGCCAAGCGCCTAGTCGGCAAATAGGCCGCGGACCATAGCGTTCCGGAATCCGTATCGCGCAGATAACAATGAGTGCCCCATCCATCGCTGGTTGCGTCCTCACGCCAACGGGTCACCGCAAGATCGCACCACCGGCTGTAGCCGCCGCCGGAATTGCTCACCATGACGTGATAGCGGCCATTGGATAAAAGTTGTACCTCGGGCACCGGCGTATGGGGAGTGGAAAAAATCCGCTGGGTTGATGGCTCTTTGGCTGGCGGGCGGCGTGCAGCATCGACTTCAGCGGCGTGAGGTTGCAACGGAGAGGCGGTCCCCGGAATGCGCTCGCAAAGGAGAAGCTCCGAAGCCTTGAGAAAAGGGTCGGAAAAAAAGCGCCGGCTCATTGGACGGTCGTGGAGGGCCGCCCCAATTGAGAGCAAGGTCATTCCCTGATGGTGCGCCATATAGGTGCGGATGGCAACTCCGTCCCGTCCACGGGGAACTCGTGCGGGGGTAAAATCAATTGCCTCGAAAAGTCCATACTCCCCACGATAGCCATCGCTGGATAGCCGCTCAAGGTTGCGGCACGCTTCGCCGGGTCGAACCATCAGGGCCAGGGCCGAGGCGTAGGGTGCAATCACAAGGTCGTCGGCAAGACCCCGCTTGAAACCAAGCCCCGGCACTCCGAAGGCGCTGTATTGATAGACCCCTTCCGCATCGGTCAGGTTATAGCACGACTCGGAAATTCCCCAGGGCACGCCGCGCAGACGACCGTACTCAATCTGGCGGTCGACCACCGCGCGACAAGTCTCATCCAAAAGGGTGTGCTGGTGAGTCGGCATCCACAAAAGCGGCATAAGGTATTCAAACATAGAGCCGCTCCACGAAAGCAGCGCTATCGCGCCCTCGTGGGTGGTGAGCTGACGCCCAAGGGCAAACCAGTGATCCTGACCAAGATGTCCCCGTGCCACAAGCAGGTAGCTGGCAAGACGGGCCTCGGAAGCGAGCAGATCGTAGGAGGAGGGATCGAGTCGCCGATCGCCAACATTATAGCCAATCGAGAGCAGGTCACGGGTGGAATCGTGGAGAAAGGCAAAGTCCATCTCCGCCATCGCATCACAGCGACCCGCAAGCTCGTCAATCAGCCGAACCCGTTCGCGGGCACTCTCGCTCCCGCCCAACGCCGCAGCCAATTCGCGTAAAGTCGGAATAGGGTCGTCAGCCATGTGCATCGGAAAAAGGTGGAGGAAATCGTCCCGTAAGGCTTCGACTTGGCGGACGAGCGCCACCGCCCACCACCGACCATTTCTCCCGCTTTCCTGGGAGATTGCGCCCGCCTCTTTGCAGAGAGAGCGCAGCCAGTCCAAAGCGGTGCCAAATGTATCGGGTGGCGCGGTCTGTATCTTGCTCTTCATCTTCTCGGCTGCTGCCTCAGGAATGAATTCAAGGGTGTCACGGAGTCCTTCCAGCGCCGACATGGGAAAAACCCGTTGATCCTTCAGCTCCAGCAGCCCGGCGTGCAGCGTCAAAAGTGATCCCGCGAGATTGCCACTGTCGACGCTTGATACGTAAAGCGGAGCTAAAGGTTCTAGCGTGCGGGTGTCATACCAGTTGTAGAAATGTCCCCGGTATCGCCGGAGCCTGTCCATTGAGTCAAGCGTTTTGGTGGTGCGGTCGAGCAGTTCGCCGACGGATAGATATCCAAAATCATTCGCCGAAAGATTGGCGAGCAGTCCCATCCCAATATTTGTCGGCGAAGTACGGGAGGCCACCACAGGCAAGGGAACTTCCTGGAAATTATCGGGAGCGAGCCAGTTGTCCTCCTCGGTAGCGAAAACCTCGAAATAACGCCACGTCTGCCGCGCCAGGCGCCGGAGAAAAGTTCGCTGGGATTCGCTAAGGCTCGGCTCGGATCGTGTCTCCGGTAGGCTGATCCACCAGCCGACAACGGGAAAGGCAAGCCAAAGTAAAATGACCAGCCCGCTTGCAAGTAGCGCTTGGGGATGGGCGATCGCCAGCAAGATGAGAATGACTAGGGCAAAGGCAGGAGCTACCCACATCTCGCGCCAGAAATCGATCGCGGAACGACATTGGTTGCGCTTGGTGTAACTCGGGGTATGCCACAGCAGAAGCCCACGGCGAGTGAAGGGCATGCGTCCGGCGGAAACCCGTATCGCGTCAAGATGAATCGCAGCCCGGTAGGGTAGTGATGCGAAGTCAAGACCTGCTTCGGCAAGCTGCCTGGCAAAGCTCTTGAGCAGCGTGGCCGCATGGAGAGCCATCCCTTTCTCCGGCGATTTTCTCCAAATCTCAACAAGGGTCGAGGCGAAAACCGGCAGAACCAGCAGGGAGACCGCAAAGATCGTCCAATACAGCGCAGCTTCCGGGACCAGAAGCCAACCTGCGCCAAGCAGCAGCAATAGCGCAGGCGGAACAAGGCTGCGTCGCAGGTTGTCAAAGATTTTCCACCAAGCGAGCGGAGTGAGGGTATTGGCACGGCGCCGGTTCTGCGGCCCGAGAACACGGGGGAGCAGCCAACCCGCGATCTGCCAGTCACCACGAACCCATCGATGGCGCCGGCTCATCTCGGTTGCGAAGCTCGCTGGATGGTCCTCGTGCAACTCAACATCTGAGACAAGCGCGGAGCGGGCAAATCCACTCTCCACAAGGTCATGGCTAAGGATCAAATTCTCGGGAAAACGCCCGGCTGTAGCCAGCCGGAAGGCATCCACATCGTATATGCCTTTGCCCACATAAGTGCCCTCTGCAAAGACGTCCTGATAGAGGTCGGAGACCTCTCGTGTGTAGGGATCGATCCCGGCCACTCCGCAGCTCAACCGCGCGAAGAGCGAGCGGTTTGCCGCCGTGAGGCTAATAGGCGTGCGCGGTTGCAGAATGGCGTACCCTTCAACTACGCGCCCGGTTTCCGGATCGAACCGCGGCCTGTTCAATGGGTGGGCCATTGTGCCTACCAAACGCTGCGCCGCATCGCGCGGCAGAGTGGTGTCGGTGTCGAGGGTTATTACGTAGCGAATTGTGGGTAGGATCTCTGGATCTCCAACCATCTCCGAAAAAACATCCCGAGGGCCGCCACGGAGAACTTCATTGAACTGCTCCAGCTTCCCCCGCTTTCGCTCGTACCCCATCCAGATTCCCTCATGCGGATTCCAAAGGCGAGGCCGGTGGAAGAGGTGGAAAACCGTCGGCCCATCGGGACAGTAGCGAGCGTTGAGACCCGCGATACCCTTGCGGACAAGTTGGACAAGCTCTCCGTCTTCAGGCAATGTCTCCTCACACGCGTCCCGGAAATCGGTGAGCAGGGCGAAATACAGATTTGGATCCCGGTTGCCAACGTAGCGGAGTTCTAGGTCTTCAATCAAACCGGCAATTTCCGCCGTACTGCTCAGCATCGTAGGGACGACCGCCATTGTGCGATTGGCCTCTGGGATGCCATCTTTGTATTCCATCCGCGGCAGGGAGCGGGGCCCGACAAGGAGATTCGTCAGCAAATTTACGAGCGAAACCGCCATTTGCGAGCTTGCGACAATCCCGGGTATCAGAATAATCCAAACGCGCCAGTCAAACCAGCCAAACCCGACAAGCGGTTCCCAAAGCAACCAAGCCGCCATCGCGGTGACGACAAAGAGAGAGCCCACATAAAGAGGCACAGGAAAACGCCGCGCCAGGCGCGCGAGGAACCGGCGCGGCGAACTCCGTACGCGCAGGGTGCGTTCCAATTCCCCCCGCCCCTTGTCTACGATATAGTAACCCACATGTGCGACGCGAGTATCCGCTTCTTTTCCCTTGGCCGCCTCTCCTGCAAGGCGCACGGCCTCGCGTGCCACCGTGAATTCATCCACTCCGAACACCCGCGACAGAGCCTCGATTCGATGGCGGTAGCGGTCACGAGACGCGAAATCCATCCCGGCGTAAATTCCCGAGGGATCGGTGCGGAGCGTCTCTTCCACCAGGCTCATAGTCTCCACAAACCGACGCCAATCAATCGCACCAAGCCTACGGAGACTGCCGATGCTGTGGCCAATCAATACTTCATCGGCTGCCTCGACCTGATTATCTGCTCGCTGGAGACCCTGCCTTGTCATCCCTTCTTCCGAGATGCGATGTTGAATCCAGCTCCGCACCGTAGCCAGTTCGGGACCACAGGCCTGCAAACGGGAGCAAAACTCCTCCACAAACTGGCTGCTGATCGGAGGATCCGACGCAACCATCTCGGCAAGGACTCGTAACACTGACGCCCGATCCTCTCCCGCAGCCTGCATCCGGTCGGCCCATTGGTTGGCCAGATTGCGGTCTCTGCGGCGCCGGGCAATAGGCTCCGAAACCCGCCGTAGGCTCTCAATCAACCCGAGACGCAGCATGATCGGCACGGCCCAAAGTTCGCCCAGTGTGAGATAGTTGGCCGTCTGGTAAGCGGCGACGAAATGGCTCACACTCTTTGCGTCCACATGGCCATCCGAATGGGCAATCAGCTCGAGGGCAATGGCATAGACACGGGGAAAGCCCGCATACGGTCCGTTGAGAAGTCGCGGCAGCTCGCGGCTGTATGTGCGCGGCAGATGCTGCCGTGTCGCCCAGATCTGTTGCTCGACGAGATGGAAGTTGTCGAGCAACCACTCGCCCGCAGGCGAAACATAGCGAGACTCTCCTTCAGCCGCGATCACAAGATCGTAGGCCTTCTTAAGGGCCAGTTCGTTCTCATCCAGGCGCCGAAGGAGGCGGTTTGGGCCGCGTTTTGGATCGATGCGATGCTTCATTGCCATCGCCACCGCGTGCTGATACAACTGCTCGCCGCTAAGCAGATCACCCCGCAAAGATTGATCAAAAGTGCGCGAAGAGGCACCCCGGGATCGCCACGGTTTCCAAGAAACGAAATTTTTAGCCATGGATTTGTTCTTCTCTTTGCACTCCCAGGTCCCCCAGGTTTAGTGCAGGTGCCCGGAAGCTAATCGGGCCTTCGGCGTACTAGAGCTTGTCTCGCGGAACCTCCGGCCCTTATTCCATTCGCATGAAAACTTCCATCAGGCCATGGGGTGTAACCCTACCAGGCACCGAATGATCCCAACTTCCCCACTCAAGAAGAGTTCTACACAATAGTCAGGCGAACAATTTCCTCAACGATTCCCTCGGAGAGCGCAAAACGGGTCAAGCCGGCCGTGTCATGTATATCGAGCTTTCCCATCAGCGACGAGCGGTGCTTTTCAACTGTTTTGATGCTGATCCCGAGTTCAGCGGCAGTCTCCTTGTTGGCCTTACCCTCGGCGATAAGCTGCAAGACCTCGGATTCACGCGGGGTAAGCAGGCCCGCCCGCGTGGGGGATGAACGCCTGCGGCCCACCTGTTGCTTCCGCAAATGTTTCAAGCGCTTGGCAACCCCCGGGCTGCAAAACGTCGCCCCCCGGTGAACCACGCGAATCGCACGGCACACTTCATGAGCTGATGTGTCCTTGAGGAGAAAGCCAAGCGCTCCCGCAGAGGCAGCCCCCTCGACATAGGCATCATCGCTGTGTGCCGAGAGTATAAGCACTTTGGCCGAGGGCTCTCTCGCCAGAATTTGCCGCGTCGCCGCCAAGCCATTGAGATTCGGCATTGCGATATCCATCAAAATCACATCGGGACGCAACTCAGCCGCCAGCGCAACCGCCTGCCGGCCATCCCGCGCCTCGCCAGTAATTCGAATATCTGATTCAAGCTCCAGCAGGTTGCGAATACCTTCGCGCACTACAGTGTGGTCTTCCACAAGCAAGACTGATATAGTTGGCATGATTGTTAAGGCTTCCTACCAGGGCGGTCGCCCTTTTTCATGGGGATTCGCACCTCTACACAGGTGCCTTTGCCGGGCTTCGATTCAATGCGGAAGGTGCCCCCGATCATCTGAACGCGTTCCCGCATGCCTAGCACCCCGAGGCACCTACTTCTCGAGGTTGTGGAGCCTTTCGGCACTCCAGCCGAGGTGCCATCATCCGAAATTCGCATCATGATTTGCCGATCATCCTTGATGATCACCAGATCCACGGCACTGGCCCTGGCATGCCGGGCCACATTGACCAGGGCCTCCTGCGCGACTCGGAAGAGCACGGTGCGCAGCCGGGTATCCAGGTGCTCGGTGCCAGTATAGGCCTCAATGTGAACGCGGATGCCAAACCGCTCTGTAAATGGCTTGACATAGGAATGCAAGGCAGCAAGCAGCCCAAGTTCGTCGAGGGCTGGCGGACGAAGTTCGCGCACGAAACGATGCACGATATCGGTCGATCGTGCCACCAACCGCTGGGCCCCGGCGATCTTCCGGTCGAGATTTTTGGAGTGTCGCGCCGCATCAATTTTCAACGCCGCCAGACGGAGGTTTATGCCCGTAAGCGCCTGGGCCACCACATCATGTAATTCCCGGCTGATGCGCTTGCGCTCCTCCTCCTGGGCGGACAGCATCTGACGCGACAGGTCGCGCAACTCAAGTTTCAACACTTCCGCCAGGGCTAGGGATTCCGCACAATGGCGTTCGCTAGCCTTCAGGGCCTTCTCGGCACTCTTGCACTTGGCATTCTCCATGCCGAGCTTTGCTTTGGAGGCCGCCAGCGCAACATTGCGCCGACTCATGGCGACTATGGCTCTGGCCATTCGGGCTTCGCCCGGCGTCGGCGATGCCCCAGCAATCATTGCGGCGAAAAAGTCCCCGCCTTGCCGAACCAGCCCATCCCTGCCTGGGCCCGGGGAGACAGCTGCAAGCTCATTCAACATGACCTCTTCGTGCTCCTTGGCGAGAGCCAGAACCCGTGAAATTGTGAGCAAACGACGCCCTGGCCCAAAAAGTTCTCTTGCTATGTCCGCCCCACTTGGCGAGCCGCCGCGAAGACGTGCCCGCAAAGCTTCGGTATATCGCGGAAGCTGGGTTGAAAAACCGTGGGAAGGGCTCATTTTATTCCGGGGAGCCACTAGCGCGGCTCCCCGTTCATCTTAGTGCCTCGGTGTTCCGGTGACAAGTGGATTCCGGCAGCAGCCGGGAAAACCTGCCAAGAATGGACCCGGGCTAGTCGGCGGGTCATGATCCCGGGTGACGCCCCGAAATGACCCGCAAAAGCACCATGACGATTGCTATCACAAGGAGGATGTGAATGTAGGATCCAAATGTGGTGCCGGTGACAAGTCCAAGCAACCAAAGAATCAGCATTATTACTGCAATTGTGTATAACATATGTTTTAGTTGGTTATTGTGTTGCACGTTCTATGTTTTGGCCGGTTTTCCTTACGTCTTCGCCTACCCCGCGCATAGTGTTGCAGCTCGTGATGGCTAATGCGAGGATAGATCCCAGCAAGATCAGCAGGAATTTTGTGGTTTGTTTCCGTTTCATAATTTTGAATTCATCTCGTGTGTTCCGGTGGCACTCGCGGAGACCTTCCCGACACGGAACCTCCGGCATTCCGGAATCCACTTTGCCACCTAGATCACTTTAACGATTTCACTCCCAATTTGCCATGGGGTGTAACCCTACCGTAATTAGCCCAGGTCTCATTGGCAAATCATCAAATCATCGTCATCAATTCATTGCCCAATTCAGTTCATTGCCTGCCAACTTTTATTTGCCAATTTTTATTTGAAGTCATCCCAAGGAATTCCGCCTCAGAATCCTCTCTAAATCGCCCCCTCGGGCCCGACAGGGAAATTCCGCCGAACCATGGACAGCCGCAAACCTCTGAGTTGAAACGACTGTGCGCCTCAACATTTCCCGATCATACTGGCACCTAAATCCCAGGTTTTCAGCCACATCCATGACGCCGATGCAGTTTCAGCACCTTAAAGCAAAAAAACCGCCCCCTTCCGGGCACTTGGAATGGTCAGGAACCCCGTCCCTCCGCTGATGTTCTCCGAAGCGGTAGCAACTCCAAAAGCACTGACCCGGTGATACTACGCCCCAGCGCTCCTCCGCTTCCCCGCCCCCCAAAACCACTGCTGGCCCGCTGCCCGGGCCGCCGCCGCAAGGCTTACAGGACTCCCGGCCACTCGCCAGTAGAGCCGTCCATACCCGCTCATCATACGCTCCCATTCCTCCAGCTCCACACGCATCCCTTCCAGCACAGGCAAAGCTTCGGCACCCAACGCCCCCTTCTTGTCCCCTCGCACACAGCGCCCCGACGCTTCAACCAATTTCAAATAATCCTCCTCCCCCATCTTCCACGCCAGATTCTCTCCCTGCCGCACCTCCCGCTTGCCCTCCACCATCTCCTCCACGCGACACACCCCACCCAACCTCACCTTCTCTATCGAGGTCAGCCACTCATCCCGAATGCTCGCCTCTCGCGCCGCCTCCAACTCCTCCTTCTGCTTCTCATTGGGGCGACGCGGCGCTTTGACCAGCTTCTCCCTCCCCACACGCGCACACACCCGATCCTGCACGCTGGTGAAATCACTCTCCGCCAAGCCATCCGCAATCCCGGCTCGGACTGGATTCAGGTCCACGTAAACCATGCACGCCAACAAGGCCTCTGCATCCTCAATGCGCTGACACCGAAACCGCCCCTCCCAGAACCGTCCCTTGCAGTCGTCTTCTTTGTTCGCGCGACGCGCAATCTTCTCATTCAAACAACGCATCAACCAGCTCACACTGGCCA
>SLCJ01000266.1 GCA_007125835.1 Verrucomicrobiales bacterium
GCTCCGGCGGTGCGCGCTGGGCGCTGGTTTTGGGTGGCATTGTGTTTGATTTTGATTGTCGGGGCGGTCCTGCGGGTTCCACGCCTCGGGCACAGCCATTACAACGACGAGAGCCACAACTACACAAGGCAGTTGTCCGGTATCTGGCAGAATTACGGGGAGGACGGGAGCCGTTTCCGGACGCCGACGTGGACGGACACCGCATTTGGCAACCAGACCGGCAACAACGGTTTTCTGCACAGCATTCTGGCCCGTCTGAGCCTCGAGCGGTGGAAGAGGATGACGAACGTGTCGGAGGGAGAGATCGTCGAGTGGCCGCCGCGGCTGCCGCCTTTTGTTGCGGGGATGGCGGCGGTGGCCCTGGCGGCCTTGATTGGACGACGGGCCGGTTGGCCGGTTGCCGGGCTGGTGGCCGCATTTTTCCTGGCGTTGCATCCATGGCATGTGCGGTTCAGCACTGAGGCGCGGGGCTACAGCCTGATGATGGCGGCAATGTTGGCGTCCTGGTATTTTCTTTCGGCGGCGCTTCAGACCGGATGTTGGAGGCATTGGCTGGGCCATGCTTTTGCCGTGTTGGTGGCGCTGTGGGCCCACCTTGGCGCGTTGTTGTTCGTGTTCGCGCAGCAGGTGTTGTTGGCGGTTGTGTTGTTGGCGATGGCATGGCGCGCGCGGCGTGGAGGGGGCGTGGCGGTCGCCGCCACCGGGCTGCGGCGCTATGGTGTGTCGATGGCGTTGTCGGGCGTGGCCGGATTGTTTTGTCTGTTGCCTGGGCTGCGGCAGTTGATCGATGCGATGCGGGAGAATCCGGGCTTGAGGGGGGGAGTGATGCCGGGGTGGTGGGCGGACACGCTTTCGTTTCTCAGCCTCGGCATACGCTGGCGGTCGGATGAGCCTGAGAATCCGCTGCTGCTTGAATCGGTGACATCCCTCCTTTTCCTGGCGGGAATCGCCGGGTTGGCTCTTCTTTTGGCGGCGGGAGTGACAACGCTGTGGCGATCCCGTTGGCGGCTGCCGATGGTGCCTATGATCGCCGGTGGTGGAGCCGGACTGGTTCTTTTCTGGCTGAATGCGGTTTGGTTCGGCGGCACACTGTTGTGGTGGTATGCGCTGCCGGTGTTGCCGCTGCTGGCGTTGGCGGCCGGCGCTGCGCTCGGGCCTGGAATTCCCGGACGTCGGCGCGCGGTGATCTGCGCCCTGGCGGCTTTTCCCTTGGCGGCCTCGTGGACGGCTGTCCTGCCCGTTCATGTCATGCATGGCAAAGCCAACCCGAGATTGTTAGTGAGAATGGCCCGTGGCGGCGACTTTCCCGACTATGACCCGGGAGCGATCACTCTTTCCTTGTGGAGTGATGCGGGCAGCTACGATCCGCGGATGCGGTGGTTGGACGACGGGGCGTATCTGGACATGCAAATGGATCGGGCTCGCGCCGGGAATGTCGAGTTGTATGTGCTCACGGCGCACGAGCCGAGGGCGGTGGTCACACACCCCGATGTGATGGACCGGCTTCGCCACGGAGTGGAGTTTGAACTTGTGCACACTGCCTGGAGCACGGAAGCCGGCACCTTCACGAACCGTCTCTACCGCTGGCAGGGGAGGGACAAGTGAGCGGGCGTGGGCCGGGAAGGGAGGGATGGCATGAAGAAATGGTGCCAGCGGGTTTCCTGCGGGCTGCCTACGCGAGGGTCGAAAAAAGGATTGCGGGATGGCCAGCCGGTGCTTTTGTGTGTGCGAATCCATGATCGCAAAAATTTCCATGGTCTGCCGCCCGCTCCGCCTGTCCACTTGGGCGTTGGTAGCGGCCTTGGCGTCATCAATGGCCGGCGCTGATGAAGGGGCGGTCTCCGCGAGCACGCCGGTGTCGGTGCCTGGTTTCGGGGTGATCATACCAGCCGAGGATGATTTGCGCCGCGACATTGATCGCGCGCGGGCTCTTGCCGTCGAGGGACAAACAACCGAGGCCTTGGATGTGCTTGAGGAAGTGCTGGGAGTGATGGGTGCGAGGCCGGGCTGGGCTGCTTTGCGCAGCGAGGTGGTGGCTGCTCACACCGAGATCGCCCTCACGGCGGCGGAACTGCAGGCGCGGCGCGGAGATTTCGAGCAGGCGCGGGTCTTCGTCGGCCGGGTGCTTGCGCCAAACGTCAATCCGGAATCCAGAGCGGCGGCGCGTCTTCTGGCCGCACTTGACGACCCGGACCGCACGCCGCCCGCCATGAGCCCGAGGCTGGTGGAAGATCGCGAGCGAGTGATCGAGAATCTTCGCATGGGGGAAAGTCACCTGTTGCTGGGCAATCCGGATGATGCTGAGAATTCTTTCTATGAGGTGCTGCATGTGGATCGTTACAATACAGCAGCCCGCCGTGGACTCGAGCGGGTGGAGCGTGTGCGGCAGGATGCCGCGGCAAGTGCCCGCAGCCACACTCGCGCGCGCATGCTGCGCCAGGTGGGAGAGGCGTGGGAGGGGGCCAATCCCGAGCAGAGCGCGATTGTCGCCGGAATCGTCGAGGCCGCCGATCTGACCACAAGCGAGATCGAGGCCAGGAACCTCGCTACCGCGCTGCGCCGCAAGGCGGACCGGTTGATCCTCGACCGCGTCGATATCGACGGTGCCTCATTCCGCGACGCAGTGGCCTTTTTGTCCACCCGGAGCCGGGCTGCCGACACGGAGGAGCCGGATCCTGCAAGCCGAGGCATCGACATCGTGGTCCGCGCGGCGACGGTGCATGGCGAGTTTGAGCGTGCGCTGGCGGATAGGGAAATCAGCATGAGCCTCAGCAATGTTCCTTTTTCGGCAGCACTCCAGTATCTCGCTGAAGAGGTCGGTATGGTAGTGCGCTACGAAAGCTTTGCCGCAGTATTGCTGCCGCCGGGTTCTGTCGATGGCAGTTTGTTTACCCGCACGTACCGGGTGCCCCCGGATTTCATTGCTTCGGTGCCGTCGAATGGCGGGGCTGCTGATGATCCGTTCGCCCGTGCGGACGCCGGGCCCGCGCTTACGGTGCGGCGTATGAATGCCCAGGAGTTTCTGGCGGCGGCGGGCATTGATTTTCCGGAAGGGGCTTTTGCCCGCTTCAATCGCGCGTCCAGCACGGTGACGATGCGCAATACCAGCGAGGCGCACGTGGCGTTGGAGGATTTGATCGAAGCGGCCGGAGCCGACTCCATTCCCCAGGTGGCGATCTCGGTGAGGATGCTCGAAGTCGAACAGACGACACTAAACGAGCTTGGGTTCGACTGGTTGATGGGGGCTTTCCGGGCAACGGGGGACACGATCATTACCGGAGGCACAGGCGATGCGATCCAGTCCGGTGGCGGCGTGCCGCTCAACAACGTGATCACCGGCGAGCCGATCGGCTCGTTCCCAATCACCGGTGGCAACCGCAGTGGGCAGGGCGCAATTACGGGCCGCGGGCTGGACAACCTGCTCGGCGCCGGCTCCGCGGCGTCTCTCGGAAGAACGGGGGCAACCCGCGCACCCGCTCCGCTGGCTATGGCGGGCGTGCTCACCCAGCCGGATTTCCAGGTGGTAATGCGTGCCTTGGCCCAGAAAACGGGACGCGATTTCATGAACTCGCCGACGGTGATCACCCGCTCCGGACAGTTGGCGCGTGTGGAGATGGTGCGCGAGTTCATTCATCCGACCGAGTATGACCCGCCGGAGCTTCCCAACACTGTGGGCAGCTCGGCTCTTGGTGGCGGTGGGTTTCCCGTGACACCTGCCAACCCGACGGCATTCGACACAACCCCTGTGGGCACGGTTCTCGAGGTCGAGCCTGTGGTCTCGTCGGACGGAAGCGTGCTGCAGATCAGCGTGCAGGCGGTGCACAGGGAGTTCATCGGTTTCATCAATTACGGCACGCCGATCTTCACCACGCCCGACGTCGATCAGGATCCGGTATTGGTCACTGAAAACCGCATCCTGATGCCTCTTTTCGAGACGCGCCGTGTGCAGACCAACAACAGCATCTACGATGGCCAATCGATGGTGATTGGCGGCCTGCTCTCGCATAGCAACGAGGTGGTGGAAGATCGCACTCCTCTGTTTTCAAGTATTCCGGTGGTCGGTCGGATGTTCAAGTCCAAGGCAAACCGCGAAACCCGCAGGGTGCTTTTAATTTTCCTCCAGGCGGATGTGCTCGATCCTTCCGGCCAGCCCAGACGCGACCGTCTGGTGTCTGAACCCGGCCTTTGATTTCCGGACCGGATGGGAACCTCCGCCTTTTTCAGACTTTTCGCATGCCGCCAGAACCAGAGAAAGAGAATTACACGACCGCCGAAATGCTCAAGCGTCTTCGCTCGACGAAAGACGCTGGCTCACCCAGCGAACCGAAAGAGGAACGGGTGGTCGATCCGGAAAGCGGCACGGTTACGGTGAAGCGGAGGAAGAGGAAACGCACGGCGGCCAAGGGGCGCGGCGGCAAGAAGGATTTGCAGCTCACGGCACCCATGTGGTTCACCATCGCCAAGAGGGTGGTCTTTTTCGGCCTTCCTGTGGCACTTCTGCTGGGGGTGGTTGCCTATTTCATGATGGCCGGGGCGGTGGGCACCGACCGCTTCCGCCAGGGGCTGGCCGCCAGCATTGCCCGGCAGTGGCAATTGGACACGCCGCCGGAGGTAGGTCCCATTTCGCTCTCCGGATTGAACCTCCACGTGCAGTCGATCCTTGTCCGCTTCCCGGATGAGTCTCCGCTTCAGCGTGTCGAGATCGAGGGGGCGGAGGGGCGTCTGAGGGGGGCGTCCTTTTTTGGTCGCAATTGGGAGCTCGATTTGTGCACGTTCAACCGCGCTTTGGTTGTGGTGGCTGCTGCCGGCGGGGGCGAAGGGGAGGGTGTGAGGGACGCCGCGATGCCAGAGGTCGCTGCGGGGGGCGGATTCCTGCTTGCCGAGTCGCCCGAGGCGATCATCGTTCACGAGATTTCGTCCTGGCGAAGCGAGGTGTTGTTCGGCGACGAAGGCGGCGACGGGCCGCTGGTTCCGGGGATGCGCGATGTTCGGATTGCGTTGAGTCGGCGTTACCATGATGAGGGGCAGGTGTATTACAGCGGACAGATGACCGGTGGCGGTGAGGCCGTGCTGGTTGTGCCCGGATGGCCGTCGATGAATCTGGCCACGGCCCGGTTCATGGTGGGCTCCGGCGGGGTGTTGTTGGATCGGGCGTATTTGGAGTTGGGGGAAACCGGGCGGATCGAAGTGTCGGGCGAAATCCCGGCACGCCCCGGCATCCCGTCGGCTCTCGAGGTGTCGGTCGACGATTTGATCCTTCGTGACATCATACCTGAATTTGCCCAGCGCTCGATCTTCAACGATGGCGTGCTCGTGGCTGATCGCCTCGGGCTTACCTGGGACCCGGCGGATCCGACCGGGACCTGGATTCTTTCGGGCCCGGCCGAGGTGCGCCTGCTGCGCCTCCGATCACTTCCGTTCCTCGATCAGATCGAGCAGCTCGTCCACTCCGATGTCACGGGCTCTGAGTTCAATCGCAATTCATTCGACCTCGAGGTGACGCCGCAGCATGTGGCTTTCCGCAATGTCGACCTGCGCATGCCCGACCGCCTGACCCTGCAGGGGGAGCTCGTGGTAGAAAAAGATGGCACGCTTCGCGGTGACATGAAGGTGGGTGTCGAGCCCCGCAATTTCATTGAGACAATTCCCGAGGTTTTCACCATGGGGGACATGGGCTGGCTGTGGGCTCCGGTTTCAATCCGAGGCAGTGTGTCCTCCCCCGTGGACGACTTTGCCAGCCGCGTCGAGGCGGCGCGCGCCGAAGCGGCGGCGGCCGGTGGCGAGGGCGAAGGAGCGGCGGACGACTCCGATTTGCTTGAAGATCTTCTTGAGGATTTGTTGGAACGTGATTGACGGCGGGCGGCTCCATACTGGATCGTCCGCCC
>SLCJ01000300.1 GCA_007125835.1 Verrucomicrobiales bacterium
GAGGGCTTCGGGCGCAACCACATCTGGTGGTCCCGCTTTCAGATCAATTTCCGCAACCATCGCAAGATTGTCGTTGTCGACGGCCACACCTGCTACGTCGGCGGCTTGAATGTCGGTGATGAATACCGTGACGGCCATCCCACCCTCGGGCGCTGGCGCGACACCCACTTCCGCATCCACGGACCGAGTGTTCAGGCCGTTCAATTGGTTTTCCTCGAGGACTGGCACTGGGCCACGGGCCGCATCCCCCAGCTAAGCTGGAAATGTGACCCGCTCGAAGATGGACGGCGCGTCCTCGTCCTGCCCACTGGTCCCAGCGATCCCTTCGACAGCTGGCAAATCGCCGTGATCGGGGCCGCCGCCACCGCCCGCAAGCGCCTCTGGATTGCATCACCCTATTTCGTGCCCGACGAGGCCGTGACCGCCGCCCTCCAGAACGCCGCTTTGCGCGGCGTAGACGTGCGCGTGCTCCTCCCCAAGAAACCGGACCACCTGCTCGTCTACCTTTCCTCCTTTTCCTACTACCCTGACGTCATCCCCTGCGGCGTCTCCCTGCACCGCTATCACAAGGGGTTCATGCACCAGAAGGTGGTGCTCATCGATACCGATATCGCCATCATCGGCACCGCCAATATCGACAACCGCTCCTTCCGCCTCAATTTCGAAATCTCCTGCCTCATCGACCACCCCGAGGACACCGCCGAAGTCGCCGCGATGTTGGAGAACGACTTCCGGCATTCGCACCGCGCCAGCGAGGACGACTTCCAGTGCCGCCCGTTCTGGTTCCGGCTCGCCTGCCGCGCCGCCCGTCTCCTCGCGCCAATTCAATGAATCAAGTTCCCGTTTCCTGGAACCAATCGCGCCAATCACCTCTTCCCGGCGCACACCACAAGGAAACGCAGGAGGATGGGTATGTTTTGACAAAAGGCTGCCGTCGGCGCATGGTTGGCCATGATGAAACGCCGCCATTTTCTTTCCGGTGTGGCAGCAGTCCCAATCGCCGCCGGCGGGTCTGCCTACGCCACCGAAACCGACACCCCCACCCCGAATGCCGCGCCAAGTCCCACGCCACCGAACCGGATCGGGATCTCAACCTATTCGTTCTGGGGATTCAGGAACGCCGAAATGCGCTCCGTGCAACGATGTCTGCATCATGCCGCCGACATGGGATTCGATGGCGTGGAGATTTTGGAACGCCAGCTTGACGACGCCAGCCACCCGGCACTGCATCAGATCAAACGCGAAGCATTTTCTTTGGGCTTGGACCTGATGGGGTATTCCACCCATCAGGCGTTTGTGACGCCGGATGCGGAGGCGCGAAAGCGCAATGTGGAAGCGACGAAGGCGAGTTTGCAGCGCGCCCATGAGCTGGGGATCCCAACCATGCGGGTCAACACCGGAACATGGGGAACCGCCGGCTCGTTTGACGCGCTGATGGCAGCCAAGGGCATCGAAGAGCCGCGGGAGGGCTTCACCGATGAGGATGCCTTCCCTTGGGTGATCGAGGCATACCAGGAGCTGGCCGCTGAGGCCGGAAAACTGGGTGTGGTGATGGGGCTGGAAAACCACTGGGGCCTCGGGCGCACGGCGGCCGGGGTGATCCGTATCATCGAGGCCGTGGATTCCCAGTGGCTGCGAGCCACTTTGGACACGGGAAATTTCCTCGAGAACATCATGCCGCAAATTGAGGCGATGGCCCCATACACGTTTCTGGTGCAGGCCAAAACCTATGACGGCGGCGGGCGCTGGTATACGCTGGATCTCGATAACAAAGAGATTGCCAGGGTCGTCCGCGCTGCGGGCTATCGCGGGTACGTGTCACTTGAATTTGAGGGCTCCGACGACCCGCTGGACGCAATCCCCGGCAATCTCGCCATGCTGCGCGAGGCCTGGCGCTGAAAAAAATCCGGGCAGGTGCCCGTTTCGGTTTGCCTGCCGCCACATCAGCCCGACGGATGCGCGACTTTCAGCTGAAGCGGGGCGCTGGTCCCGCACAACCCCCGAAACAAAACAAAAAATGATCCGAAAACAATATCACCCACTCCCTTGTCTCTCCCTCCTTGTCGCCTCGCTCCTGGCCGCCTCGTGCGGCGGTGACTCCGGCACCACACCCGGCAACGGACAGGAAGCCGATCCTCCCACAGAAGCCCAAGCCACCCAACCAGCGGCGCACGCTCTTGAGGGGTATACCCGTGCGGATAGCGTGGAATACCCCGTGGTTTTCCGGCACGCGGATTTCGATGCAACGCCTGAGGAGGACCGCCGCGTGATTGTATTCCACACCGAGGACGGCCTTCATGGCTGGCTCCAACACGAGAATACCGCAGCTTCGATCCTTCTCGGCGAGCGCCTTGCAGAGCTGGTGCCCGGAGTGGAGGCGGTGATTCTGCGCGGCGATTTTCCCGATGCGGAGTTGTTGGAGCGGGCCGCCACGGTGGTGTTTTTCGGCAATGGCACGGAGCATCACGCATTCAACGAGGAAGTGGTTCGCGAGCGGTGGCGCGCGGTCAAGGAAAGCGGCGTGGGCGCGGTGGGGATCCACTGGGCCCTTGAAGCGGAAGACCCCGAGGGCGAACAATTGGTCGCCGAGACCTTCGGTGGCTTCTTCGAACTACACTACTCGGTGAATCCCATGTGGCTCGGTGAGTTTGAGGAGATTCCCGAGCATCAGATCACCTGCGGCATCGAGCCATTCAAAATCTATGACGAGTTCTATTTCAACATCCGCTTCCCCGAGGAGCTGCCGGGAACCCGCACGGACATCCTCACCGCCGTGCCGCCGCGCAGGGTGATCCTGCTGCCCGAGGACGGACCCCGCAGCAACAATGAACATGTCCGCGCCTCTGAGGGCGTTCCGCAGGTGATCGCCTGGACCTACGAGCGTCCCTCTGGCGGGCGGTCGTATTCGTTCTGCGGCACGCATTTCCACTGGTGCTTCAAAGACGACACCTACCGGCGCCTGATGCTGCAGGGCATCGCCTGGACGGCGGAAATTGAAATCCCGGAGGAGGGATTTGAAGACCGAAGGCCGACCGACCAGGAAATGATGCGCCATCAGGACAATGATGCACAGGAGGACTGGCGCCCCATGCCCGGACAGCCTCCGTTGGATGATCCTCCTGGCGAATGAGGCTGGTTTCCCGGGCGGCGTGCGTTGCCTGAAACGCCGGGAACTGAAGGACAAATTTGTCCACCTGAGTCGCTTTCTCTGGGCATCCTTCACGCTTCATCGGCCCCCGATCCTTCATTGCCATCTATGCCATCTCCCAACGTCCCATGATTTGTAAAAGCCGCAGAAGCCCGCATCAGTCACCTTCCTCACCTCCCTTGGCAGGGGTGAAGCCAACCCGATTTTGGGCAGCCGTCCTAACAGGCGCTTTTGGAATCGCCCTCGCGCTACCACCCGACCTGCGCTCGGAGGGAATGCGTGAGTGGACGGACGAGGACGGTCGCCAGGTCGAGGCGGAGTTCGCCGGTTTGGATGCGAACCGGGTGACGCTCCGGCTCGCGGACGGACGGGAAATTCCCTTTCCGCTGGAGCGACTCTCGCCGGAGGACCAGGAATACGTGGAGGCGCGGGCGGCGGCGGTGGATGCCGCAGATCCCGGAGAATCCGCCGCAGTGGACTCCGGGCAGCCAGCTGCGGCTCGCCAGGGGGATGGCCGGATCGTGCGGGGAAACGGTCCGCGCGCGCTCACGGAATGGCCTGACACCATCGCCCTCGACGAAACGCCCGGCGTGGAAATCGTCAAAGAGGATGCGGAAGCGGGAGAGTTTGTTTACCGCACCGAGCACTATGAGTTTCAGAGCAATGTCCGCCTCGGGCTGGCGGTGGTGCGCGATTTCGGACGCGTTTTCGAGGCTGCCTACCTGGCAAATTGCCTGCTGCCTTTGCGCCTGGACCCGGCCCCCGAGGAGCCAGGCCAGGAGCGCTTTGTCGCCCGGATTTTTCAGATCATGGAGGAATATCATGCGGCGGGAGGGCCTGTGGGTTCGGGTGGGGTGTATATTCCTTCGGAAAGGGTGTTCCTCGCACCGGCGGCCACACTTGGGCTCGTGGATCGCGGGCGAAGGATGACCATTGACTACAGCAACCGCGATGCCGGAACACTGATTCATGAGGCCACCCACCAGTTGATGAACCAATGGCTGCGCTTCCTGCCCATCTGGTATATCGAGGCGACGGCTGTTTACCTCGAGCGGACGCCCTACCGGAACGGGCGGTTCGAATTCGGCAACCGTCGCAATCTGCTGCGCTCGATTGCCATGGATGAACGCGATGTCCAAATGCGCCGCCTCGCCGAGTTGATGACGATGCCCCACCAACGGTGGATGGCTGACATGCCATCCCCTATGGGCCGGATCAACTACACGTCAGTGGGCCTGCTCGGATTCTATTTCAACCACGTGGATGGCGACGGCGATGCCGCGCATCTCATTCGTTATCTGGAAGCCATCGATGGCGGGCAGTCGTGGCAGGACGCGCAGACCGAACATCTGCTACGGGGACGCGACTACGCCGAGATCGAGGCGGAAATTGAAGAAAGCTTCCGCCGCCTTGGCGTGAGGGTTGAGTTCGTCGGCGCGGGCGGGTCCTCTGGCCCGGCCCCGGGTTAAACTACACGAGCTGGTGAGATTCCGGCTGGAGAACCACCTCGCCGAGCACGAGATGGGAGGGCAGGTCGATGGTCTGCGCCAGCATCTCCGCAGCAGTGGCGGTATCGATCATTTTTTCGCGCTGAACCTTCATGCCGAGATCGTCCCAGAACGGCGAATCAACACCGCCGAAGTGAAACAGTGAGAATTGGATTCCGTGGCGCTGGTATTCCTGGGCGAAGGCCTTGATCATTCCGCTCACGGCGTATTTGCTGGCAACATAGGCGGCGGCGTTGCGCATGGGTGCACGCCCGAGGATGCCGGGGATGGTAAGGAAACGCCCGCGACGCGCCGCAGCCATCGTTTGGCAGGCGGCCTGAGCGAGAAGGAAGGTGGCACGGGCGTTGACATTGAGGACCTGCGTGACCTCCGCATCCGTGGTGTCGGCGGCGGAGCGGATCAGGCCAATGCCAGCGCAATGGACCACCGTATCGAGCCCGTCCAGAGCGACTGCGGCTTTCTCCACGACACGCGCGGCCAAGCCGGGTTTGGTCAGATCGGCAGCAGTAGAGCCTGCGGCATCCACCTCGCCGGCAATCGACTTGAGCTTATCAGCGCTGCGGCTGGTGAGAAAGAGGGACTTGTCGGAACCGGCGAGTTTTGCGGCCAGCGCGCGGCCGATTCCGCTGCCTGCTCCGGTGATGAGGATTTTGGTGTGGGGGTTGGACATGCCACGCGATACGGTTGCGTGTGGGTTGCGGGTTGCGCCGAACCCCGGCACGCGCTTCATTCCGTGCATGAGCCAATCCATCGCATTGTTGTTTTCCGGTCAAGGCGCGCAAAAGGTCGGCATGGGACGCGACCTGGTAGCGCACGTTCCCGCCGCCGCCGATCTCCTGCAAAACGCCGTCTCCACTCTCGGGTGGAATCTGGACGAGGTGATGTTCGAGGGACCGATGGAAAAACTCACCCGCACCGGATGCTGTCAGCCCGCGCTGTATGTTCACGGGTTGATGCTGTGGGAAACCCTGGCCGGGCTGAATCCGGCGCTCAAGGTCGAGGCGGCGGCAGGATTGTCGCTGGGCGAATTCACCGCCCACACGACGGTGGGCACATATTCTTTCGAAACAGGATTGCGTCTGGTGGCCCGGCGCGGCGAATTCATGGACGAGGCCTGCGACCGCACGGAAGGTGGCATGGTGGCCGTGATCGGTGGCGATGAGGAAGCGGTGCGGAACTTGGCGGCGGAATGTGATATTGATGTGGCAAACCTGAATGC
>SLCJ01000148.1 GCA_007125835.1 Verrucomicrobiales bacterium
CCGTGTTGCGCATGGGTGACGGGCTCATGGAGTTGAGGCGGGGAGGATGCCGATTTCGGCGGCGGCGGCGAAGGGTTTGCCGGCGGCGCCGGTGCGCGAGGTGAAGCGAAAGTAGCGTGTGGGGGCTGTGGTGTCGGGGAAGAGGAAGGTGCGTTGGGAGGGGTCGTTGACCAGGTTGCCGAACGAGAAGGGCACCGGGTCGGACCAATTTTCGCCGTCCGGGCTTACCGAGACTTCGCCGGTTTCGACCATGCCATCGGGCACGGCCTTGTCCTGCCGGGGCAGGTAGGTGAATCCGGCGAGGGGGAGTGCCTGCCCGATGTCGATGACCAGCTCGTGGGGATGTGGGGGCGAAGTGCTCCAGTTGGTGTGCCAGAAGGTGGCGGGATTGCCGTCGATGGCATTGGTGGCGGCGTATTCATTGCTGTGTTCGCTGGACACACTGTGGATGCGGAGGCTCGAGGCGGGGAGGCCGATCCGCGATTCGCTGACGGGGCCCGTGCGCTCGCCTTCCACGGCGATCGCCATGATGTGCCCGCCGTGGGGCATGGGGACAGGGGCCTCGTAAACGGGGGAGGCCGGGGTGGGCGTGGTGCCGTCGGTGGTGAAGTGAATGACCATGGTGGATTGGGTGGTGTCGTCCCCTTGGCCGTGTGGTTTCCAGGCGAAGGCCCGTGCGGTGGGAGCCTGGATCACGACCTTGCCGTCGGCATCGGCGTGGATGTCGAGCGAGGGCAGCGGTGCCTCGTAGTGGTGGATGGAGAAGGTGGCCAGGGTTGGATTGGCGCGGGATTCGAGGATGCGTACACGAAGTTTGTCGGTGGTGGTTTCGGGGAAGCGCAGGATGCGCTTGTAGCCGATGGTTTGTGCTGTGGCGATCTCGATCCATTCGCCGTTGATCCACGCATCGAGCGCGTGGTTTGCGACCCGCTGGCCGACGCGTGTGATTGCTTCCTGAAGCACGGCGCGGTTGAATACGCGCGGTTCCGGGAGGGTGATTTCGACGGAGCCGGTGGCAGAGTCGGCCTGCCAGTAGGTGTCGAGCGAGCTGTCGAGCAGGGCCGGGGCATCGCTGGTGGCCCCCTCCATGAGCGAATGATCGTGGTAGGTCTCGCGGATGCGCCGCCCCGCTTCGAGCAGGCTGGCGGTGTCGCGTTCGGCGAACCGTCCGTAGCGGTCTGGGGGGACGTTGAGGAGGAACACCCCATTGCCGCCGACGGCACGCTCGTAGATGTCGAAGACGTCGTCGGCGCTGCGCACGGCCTGTTCGTGCTCGTTGCGCCAGAACCAACCGGCGCGGATGGAGGTGTTGATTTCGGGGATGAGGTAGTAGAGGTAGTTGGCGCGGTGGGTTTCGCCGTAGACCTCGTATTCGCCGAGGACGATATTTTCATCCGCACCGACGTTGTCGGCCGGGCGGTCTTTGCCGGATTCAGCTTTGCTTTCGACGGGCAGGACATTCCATTCGGCGTCGCGCGTGCGTCCGGCTTCGTTGCCGCACCAGCGCACATCAGGGCCGCCGAAGATGACGGCATCCGGGGCGAGTTCCCGGATCATGGAGAACCATTCGTCTTTGATGTAGGTTTGCCCGCCCTTGCGTTTGGGGTGTGCACCGTCGAACCATACTTCGTGGATGGGGCCGTATTCGGTAAGCAGTTCGTAGAGTTGGTTGAGGAAGTAGCGGTTGTAGTCGTCGGCTTCGAATTCAAAGACGGGTGCGCCTTCGGGGCGGTCTTCGCGCACTTTCATGGGGTCGCTGGAGAACGAGGCGGGGTCGGTGGGAATGACGGATGGCCGGTATGGGCTTTCGTTGCCATACAGGCCGTCGGGGTGTTCGATTTGGAAGAGGTCGGCGGGTGAGAGGTAAACACCGAGTTTGAGGCCGTAGCGGCGGCAGGATTCGGCGAGTTCGCGAAGCACGTCACCTTGGCCGTCGCGCCATGGGATGCCGCGCACCGAGAAAATATCGTTGTAGCGCGTTTGCCAGATACAGAATCCGTCGTGATGTTTGACGGTGATGAGCATCATCGTCATGCCGGCTTCAGCGGCGATCCGGCACCACTGGTCGGTGTCGAGCGTGTCGCCGGGATCAAACACTGCGGGGTCTTCCATGCCGGTACCCCATTCCACGCCGGTGAATGTGTTGGGCCCGAAGTGGATGAAGCAGGTGTATTCCAGCTCGTGGAAGGCGATCTGGCGCGGCGAGGGTACGACACTGGCGGCCTTGGCAATCACGGATTCCGCTGTTTCGTCCGGATGGGAGAGCGGCACTTTGTGGACAAAGGGTTCCGCCGCTGCGGGTGGCGCGAGCATTGGCAGGGAAAAACCAAGGGCGAGGGCAAAGGTGGCTGGACGAATGAGAGAGCAAACTGTGTTCATCGCCACTCATAACGCAGTGAAGTCCAATTCTCTTTCGGCAAAAGAATCCGCGCCAAATGTCACATTTCCTTACATCAATGAAGTTTCTCTGAGGTGAACGAAAGGTATGGCTGTTTGCGTTTAGGTGGTGTCAAGTGAGGGGTGCTGATGCGAAGGCCCGAACGATTAAAACCATGAAAAAGCCAACACAGAAACTGAATGAGGCAGGGGGCAGGGCGGTGCCCCCGGGTGAGGTGGACCACCTGCTGCGGCGGCGTGCGTTTTTGAAGATGACTTCTGCGACGGCGATGCTTGGTGGGGGGCTGTTTTCGGGCAGGCGTTTGTTTGCTGGCGACGATCTAGCGGCGGACGCGGCCACGCTTTACCGGCGTGTGATTCCGGGGCGCAAGGGTTTGGCGGCCGGGTGGGTGCGTTCGTTGGTGGTGCGCGATGCGCCGGACGATGCGCCGGTGGTTTCAGCGGACAAGGAGCATCTGCCCCATATTGGCATGACGGTGGGAGGGATTGGAGCGGGTACGATGTATCTTACCGGGGATGGTCGCTTGGCGGTATGGGACATTTTCAATCGGCACCACGAAGGCGTCGTGCCCAACCGGGCTGAAATTCCCGGGGGCATGGAAAATCTGGGTCAAGCCGGTCCAGTGGTGCGTGAGCGGGACGGAGCCAACTATGTGAGCCCGCCGACATTGGAAAGCCATCCGGTGCCGTTTCGCAAGGGCTTTGTATTGGATGCAGGGGGTGTGGAGCGGGCGCTGGATTCGTCGGGCTTTGAATCGGTGTCTTTCCGGGGCGACTGGCCGGTTGGTCGTGTGGAGTATGCGGATGCGGGGTGCCCGGTGCGCGTGAGATTGGCGGCGTGGTCGCCTTTCATTCCGCTGGATGTGGAGAACTCGACACTTCCTGTAACCGTGATGGAGTATGAGTTGGAGAACACCGGGTCGGAAGAGGTTCGGGGGAATGTGGCTGGAATCTTGGAAAATCCCGTATGTCACCAAACGGCGGCTCAAATGCCCGTGCCGAAGCCGCGCACGGCGGTGCTTCGCGAGGCGGGTGTGGTGATGCTAGCGCATCGGCCCGGGGTGAGCGAGGAGGACGACCAGGATGTCCGGCCGGATATCTTGTTTGATGATTTCGAGCGCGACACGTATGCGCCTTGGGTGGCGGAGGGCACTGCGTTTGGCGCTGGCCCTGTGGCGGCGGAGGATGTTCCTGAATATCAGGGCGATCTCGGCCTTCGTGGCTCGCGGGTGGTCAACTCCCATGCCAGCGCGCCGGGTGCTTCGGCCAACCAGAGGGACGCCGCGACGGGAACGCTTACGTCCCCTGAATTCGTCATTGAGAGAAATTACATTACGTTTTTATTGGGAGGGGGGAATCATCCGGGGCTAACCGGAGTCGAGTTGTTGGTGGATGGGGAGGTGGTGGCATCGGTCACGGGGCGCAATGCGAATCGGATGGAGCCGGCGACGATTGGTGTGCGTGATTTTGACGGGAAGACGGCTCGTTTGCGGATTGTCGATCGGGCGGAGGGTGGCTGGGGGCACGTAGGGGTCGATCACGTGGTTTTCTCGGATCAGCCGCCGGCGTCGGCGGAGTCGATTGAGGAGAGGGGCGACTATGGGACGATGGTCCTGGCAGCTTTGGATGGGGGTGCGACGCCGGGGGCGGCAGCGGATGATGGGGGCGAGGACACCTTGCGGGTGCCTTTTGCGCTGGAGCCGGGAGGGAAACGGCGGATCACGTTTGTCATTGCCTGGCATTTCCCGAATCTGGCACCGTTGCCGGGTCTGGGACGGCGTCGTCCCCATTATGCGGTCCGTTATGAGGATGCATCGGCGGTGGCCCGTGATGTGGTCGCCCGGATCGATGCGCTTCGCGAGCGCACGTTTTGCTGGGTCGAGACCTGGTATGACTCGACGCTACCGCGCTGGCTGATGGATCGCGCTGTGGTGACGGCCAACACGCTCCAAACATCAAATTGTTACTTCCTTGAAGACGGCCGATTCTGGGCGTGGGAGGGGGTGGGGTGTTGCGCGGGCACGTGCAATCACGTGTGGCATTACGCACAGAGTATCGCCAGGCTGTTTCCCCCGTTTGAGCGTGCGTTGCGTGAAAAGGTCGACTTCGGGGTGGCGATGAACGAGGATGGAGGTGTGCGTTATCGTGGCGAGGCTGGCGCGACGATAGCGGTGGATGGCCAGGCGGCGGTGGTATTGCGCACCTGGCGCGAGCACTTGTGTTCTGCCGACGACGCGTTTTTGAAGCGTGTGTGGCCAGGTGCCCGCCGTGCGTTGGAGTGGTTGATCCGGTTTGACGAGAATGATCCCGATGGCGGCGACGGCCTGCTTCACGGCCGCCAGCACAATACGCTGGATGCCGAGTGGTATGGCAAGGTGCACTGCCTCAGCTCGCTTTATCTGGCCGCCCTTCGCGCAGGCGAGGCGATGGCGGCGGAATTGGGGGAAGATGCGTTTGCGGCTCGGTGCCGCCGTCTGCTTGATCTGGGTGCGGTCAATATCGAGGCGTTGTTTAATGGCGAGTATTACGAGCAGATCGAGGATCCAGCTCATGCGAATGCTATTGGTGTCGGCCCCGGGTGTTACATCGACCAGGTGATCGGCCAGTGGTGGGCGACCCAAACAGGGCTTGGGCGGCTTTACAACGCGGACCACATCCGTTCGGCTTTGCATGCGCTATGGAAGTATAACTTTGTTCCCCATGTGGACACGTTCCGCCAGACATTCAAGCGGGGGCGGTTCTACGCGCTTGACGACGAGGCCGGTTTGATTATGTGCACGTGGCCGAAGGGAGGACTGCGCGAGGATTTCATGCGCCATTGGCAGTATGGATATTTCAATGAGTGCATGACTGGGTTTGAATATCAGGCTGCGGCGCACATGGTGCAGGAGGGTTCACCCGTGGATGTGGGTGCCGTATCGCTGGAGGAGGTGATTGAGAATCCGGATGACCCGCGCGCCCTCACCTTGCGTGGGCTGGCTATCACGCGAGCCATTCACGACCGCTATGCGCCGTCGCGGCGGAATCCGTATAACGAGATCGAGTGTTCTGATCATTATGCCCGTGCGGCGGCTGGGTATTCCGTTTTCCTGGCGATGTGCGGGTTCCGCCATCACGGGCCGAACGGGGAGCTGGGTTTTGCGCCGAAGACCGCTGGCTCTGCATTCAAGGTTCCATTTACGACGGCTGAAGCCTGGGGCTCGTATGCGCAGAGCGAGGCAGGTGGCTCGCTGGAGTGCCGCCTTGATGTAAAGCATGGCGACTTGATGCTCAAGCGCCTGTATCTGGGTGGTGCGGAAGGAAGGGGTGCTGTGGCCGCACGGTTGGGTGGCCAGGAAGTGTCCGCCGCGCCGGCAGTTGATGCCGGCATGGCCGCTGTTGATTTTGATCCGCCGCTCCATCTTGGTGCGGGCGATATCCTTGAAATATCCCTAAGTTAATTTTGGCAGCATC
>SLCJ01000117.1 GCA_007125835.1 Verrucomicrobiales bacterium
ATGGTGATGACATCCATGCGCGCTGCTTCCAGATCGATGAACCGCTGCCACCGAAACGCGTCGATGCCCTGCTGGAGATGCTGCTGATGCTGGTCGGCTCGGACCTGCTGCGAGTCAAGGGAATTCTCAACCTTGAAGGCAGCGATCGTCCGCTGGTCATCCACGGCGTGCAGCACATCTTCCACCCACCGGCCACGCTGGAGAGCTGGCCCGACGAAGACCGCCGCAGCAAACTCGTGTTCATCACCCGCGGCGTACCCCAACAACTGCTGGAAGATCTCGTTGCGACCGTATCCGACGTCACGCCGGGCTTGGCAAGCACATCAACGGCGTAACGGTATCCGAACCAAAGGAAACCGATCAAGCTTCCTTGCCGCGAAAAAGATGTTCTCGCAAAGTCTACAGACCCTTTACCGAGCCCGCTGTCGGCGTGCGAACAGAAAAAATCTTTTGGTCGCAAAGGAGCGAAGCAGCCAAGAAGCAAAAGATCTAATGAATTTGTGCTGCTTGGTTTCTTTGCTGCTTTGCGTCCCCAAGATTTTGGATTTTTATGTTTTAGTCAACCAGATAGAATTTGTTCTATGAGAGGCGCGGAGGCGCCAAGAGACCTCCTGGTAAAGATATTTGTCTTCACCCTTGCGCCTCTGCGTCTTTGCGAGAGTAATGCTTTTCGACCATCGCAAAAACTACCGCCGAGCGACGGTGACAATGCCGATGATGAGCAGGAGCAAACCGCTGCCGGCGCAGGTGTAAATCAGCAGCTGCAGCAGCTCCGGAGAGTGAACGGCGTCCAGATGCCGAAAGGACCGGCGGCTAATGGCGTAGGCAAGAAAAATCAGGACAGCGCCCAGCAAGGAAATTGCTCGTCCACTCATTTTTTAGTCCAGGGCGCATCGCAGGGATGGTTGTTCGGCTCAGATAGTATCAGTGACCTGACTTAGGAGCCAATTCTTGCCAGGATCGCCTCCACGGTCTGGCGCTTGGGAGCAACCGGGTAGCTGGCCAGGAAGTTTTGGCACAAGCGCCTGGTTAGATCAGGGTAGCCGTGCTTTTCGCTGGCCTTGATCAAGGCCAGCATGCCACTGGGGGTTTCCAGGCTGAAGTCCGGCAGCTCAGCGAGCAGTTGATCGCAGCGCTCGACAGCCTCTTCGGGCCGCTCGAAGCCTTCCATCAGCGCCGGCAGCCAACGCCGGGCCAGTTTCGTCAAACGTTCATGGTCCTTGTTCTGCAGCAGCGCATTGAACAGGCGGCGGTGATCTTCAATGCTGCCACCCTGTTGCTCCAGCCGCTGGAACAGGGCGCTGATGTCCACTGCCTGAGATGATTTGGGCGTCGGTGGCCGGGGGGATGATCGCAAGACGGCCACGCTTTGGCCGAGCAGCGCGAACCATGCCATGACCGCATAAGCCCACCAGGCCATCAAAGCCGCGTTGCCGAGCCAGGCCGGTGCCGCTGCAAAAAGTCGCTCGACCACCAGATAAACGGCGGCCAGCAGGATCAGCCAGGCGGAGGCGGCCAGGTAGGCGCGCCAGCCCGTTTTCTGGACGACCTCGATCCAGGCCGGCGGATAAAGCGCCTCGACCAGGCTGCCGACTCGACTGAGCACCAAAGTCGCTGCCGGCAGCATCAGTGCCAGCACCGTTCCTCCAACAGTCAGCAGCAGCATCTGCTCCCCGGCTTGCCAAGCCAGCAACAAGAGCATGACCAGCACCCACAACACGACATGACGCGCCCCCACGCCCTGCGGCACGTCCAGTTCGCTGACCTCGTGGCGATGAGTTAGCGCCATGCTGGCCAGCAACAGACGACTGCCGCGACGAAACAAATAGGCCCAAAGCGCGACAAGCAGGCAGAATGCTAACAGCGTGCCAATGAGTGTTGGCAGCAATCCCTGCATCACCGTCAAGATGGCAGCAGCCAACGCCAGGCCCGGTATCAGGGCCTGGTCTGGCGGTCGCCAGGGGGCGACCCACCAGGCTGTCTTCAGGGGGTCTCCTGAAAGCGGTCGGCAAAGATACGCCCGTCCGGCAGCGTTGCTGGACCGCCCTGGAAGAGAATGCGCCCATTGGCAGGCCTCAGATCACCCAACTCACCGTCGCCCAGCTGCAGCAGCCAGGCGTTGCCGTCGGCCTGGGCTTCGGGCATGAATTGCCAGCGGATCGTACCTAAGTCGCCAGGCTGATCAGGCGCGAAAATGCGGAAGCCCCAGTCCTCGTCGAAGGCATCGCCAGCCAGGTCATGATAGATGATGCGAACAGCGGCTCCCGGGCAATCGGGAATCTCGAATCGCAGCAACCCATAAGGATATTCGTAGCCTGGGTCGACCGGGAACGTGTTTTCATTCAGAGAATGGACGCTCATCAAGCGGCTGCATTCACTGCGGCCTTTGTCCACCAGCTCGACGGTAATGAAATCGCTCACCCCGCGTCGAGCGCTTCGCCCGCCGGGTGGGGCAAGCAGCGATGCCACATCTGACTGCAGGTAGTCCGGGATGCCATCCCCATTGCCATCGCCACCGTTGGGAGCCCCTTGCTCAATGGCATCAGGTACGCCATCGATATCGTCGTCAGGCACTTGCTCAATGCTGTAGACACCGCTACGGGTACCTGCATGAATGATGGGATTCGGGCCGCTGCGATCGATGGCCAGCATCGTAGCGGAATCAGCCGGCATGCCGACGCTGTAAGAAACCCATTCCATACCGCCGTTCTCACTGCGGAAGATCGAGCCCGGATTATTGACTGTGCCGCCGCCAGCGGCGTAGACCAGGTCAGGATCAGTGGGGTCGACTTCGATCCAGCGCACGTCGATATCATCCGGGATGCCATTGCCAAACTCGGTCCAATTGTCACCGCCGTCGTCGGAGCGGAACATGCGGCTGGGCCGCACATCGTCAATCGGGCTTGCGGCTGCATAAAGGCGCTCGGGCTGCGACGGCGCAATTGCCATGGCCAGTACATTCCAATGCGATGAAGTTGGATCCTCGGGATCAAATCGCGGTAGCCCGCTACTGGCCAGACTCCAGTTAGCACCGCCATCCTCAGTGCGAAAAATACCGTTATCGACGTCAGGCGTAACGCCCGCGTTCAGCGGCCCAAACCCGCCGAGAATGGTAGTTGCATACAGAATGTCGGGATTTTCAGGGTTGATGTGAAGCTGGATGACCTGCAGCGTGAAATGCCCCAACCCGTCGATCCAGGGTGGGACCGGGATGCCGTCGTCCGCTGGGAACCAGGTCACGCCAGCATCGTCGGAGCGGTAAATAAGTGCTCTGATCACTTCGGGGTTTTCCGTGTCCGAATAATCGACGTGGCCGTTGCCGCCAATAAACACGGTTTGCAAGGGTCCATCGCCTTCATTGCCGGAACCGCTGCTGGGATCCAGCACAACCGAGCGCATCACAGAGAAGGGGGAGAAAAGCGCGCCGAGCGGCAGGTCAGTGCCGATATCCTCCCAGGAAAAGCCGCCAGAGGCAGTCTTGTAAGCACCGCCTGAGAGCGGGCGAGGAGGTAAGCTTGCATCGCTGAGTTGAACACTCCACCCGACACCGTAAATCACCGTATTGGGCGGGCTTGCCGCCGTGTTTGGGTCCAGCGCAAGTCCGCGAATTCCATTAGCTTCCAGACCAGCATTGGCTGGAGACCAGGTAGAGCCGCCATCGAAAGTGGACCAGACGTTTTCCGCCAGGCTGCCGAACGCGTCACCTTGACCGGCGTAAATTATGTTGCTATTGAGTGGATTGACGGCGAGCGATCGAATATTGACCCCGCGCAGACCCGAGTTGCGACGCTGCCAGGTATCACCACCGTCGGGCGACCGATAAAAACCGGTGTGTTGGCTACCGACCAGGAGGACATCGTCAGTACCCGGCTTCAACGCCAACGCGGTCACCCCTGCGTTGTAACCGCCGGAACCGGAAGGCGCCATCCCGCCGCTGATCACCGTAAAGGTATCGGCGCCATCTTCGGTCCGCAACAGGCCATTTTGTCCACCGATATACCAGCTATCGGCATCCTCAGGATGCGGAACGGCGGCCAGGGGCAGCAAGGTTCCCGGGTCAAATAGCGAGAAATTTTCGCCGCCGTCATTGCTGATCAGGTTGCCGGGCAGAAGCAGCACCGTGCCCTCGCCATTTCCGAAGAAACGAGCGCTGGAACCGACAGCAGCAGCCGAGTCTATGATGCTTTCGCTCCAGGTCTCACCGCCATCACTGCTGCGATAAACGCCCAGAGAAGTTGCCCCGTCCAGGGCGGCAAGGATCAGAAATCCCTCCGGAGTGCCTGGTTGGGGAAGAAAGTCATATACCCAGGCGAAGGTCTCTTCCGAATCAATGCGCTGCCAAGTTTGACCTCCATCCATCGACCGTCTGAGACTACCATCACCATCGGCATTCGCAATCACGGTAATTATGTCCGGATCCGCCTGATCGACGCTCAGCGCGAAGATGCTGCCCCAGTTGGGGGACCAGTTCTGCAACTGCCAGGATTCGCCTGCATCATTCGAGCTGAACAACTGACCGCCAAAATAGGCGAGGTAAACTCGATCTGAGTCGGCATCGGAAACGCCTATCGCTTGCGCCGCCCGAAAAGGACCGGTCGAGATATCACGCCAGTTCACTCCCTCGTTATCTGACCGGAAAACACCGCCTTGAGAGGTCACATAGATTCGCTCCGGCTGCGCCGCCGTCGTTGCTATGCGTTGCACGTTGCCCCCATCCGGACCGCTGCTGCTCCAGACTCCGGGGCCGGCCAAGCTACTGGAACACAACGCCAAAAGAACAAGGGCGGTCAATCCCACCGTAGTTTTGCAACCATGCATACGCCCACTCCTCGTGATCAATCCGCTGACAGGCCGAACAATCCACATTATGCGGCCAGCAATCTTGTTACGAGGTGCAGCCGAAAAAGCTGCCAGCCGCCCTGAGCGCCATCACTTCGGGTCTGGCGGATCGACGTCGCGATTGGCTTCGGCGCGGCTGAATCGCCGGATCAGGAAAACCAGAGCAATGCCAAAGATGGCAATGATGATTGGCCCGATCCAGGTCTTCCAAGTAGCTTCGCGCGGGTCGAGCTCTTCCATAGGCGACGACTCGGCCATTTCCTGCATTTCGGCATCCTCTGCTGCCTGTGCCGACGGCACTACCGCCAGTGCAGCATGAGACTGCGCTGAAAGCATCGAGAACGGGCCAAGCAGTAGCAAGAGAGCCATGATGAAGGCCGAGCCCGCAGCAGAAATTTTCATCGTGTTACTCCTCATTCAATTGCCGACACGCTAGCATAGATGAATGAATACGGTCCTGGAGGCCTACCCTTCACGGTCGATCCGGGCTGAACTCATGCGGACCTCAGGCGGGCTTGCCGGCTCTGGTCGAAACGGGTCCAGACGCCATCATTACCGTCCCAACGGCCGCGGGTCGCGCCCTTGGCATACTCGGTGGCGCGTTGCTCGAAGAAGTTGGCGAACTCGACCCCGTTGAGGATCTCCACCAGCCAGGGCAGGGGGTGGTCGGTGAGGGCCCGGTAGCTGCCGTCGGCGTATTCAAAGCAGCCGAACACGGTCGGCAGTTTCAGCTGGGTCAGGCGCCAGTCGGCGATATAGCGCACGTATTGCTTGATATCGGCGGCCCGCATGCCCTCGATGTCACCCAGACCGAAGGCCAGGTCGACGAAGTTTTCTTCCAGCCGAACCATGGTCTTGGCGACATCGATGATGTCGTCGCGCACGCCGGGCGTCAGCGCCCCGGTTTCGCGGTTCCATTCGTGGAACAGGCGAATGACCCCTTCGCAGTGCAGCGACTCATCCCGAACCGACCAGG
>SLCJ01000144.1 GCA_007125835.1 Verrucomicrobiales bacterium
GTCGCTTTTTCGCGCGTTTCGGGTTCACTTCCTCGGAGATGGTGCCGATGCGGCTGGTCTTGTAAACGATTCACCCTCAATCACCCCCAACAACCCCCACGATGAATGCGCCGGCCACAGAAGCTGTCGCGGCCTTCGTTGCCGCACTTTCGCAACCGCGTTCGCCCTTCGACGGCCCCACGGCACTGAGCCCGGCCTTAGAGGGGGCGGCTCTGATGATGATTGCCATCACTGTGGTCCTGCTGGTGGGGATCGGCGCGTTTTTCGTTTTGTTGGTCCGTCGTTCGGCACGTGGCAGCGAACCCGAGCATGATTTGATTGCCGAGGTTTTGGAATCCGGCGAGGAGTCCGGGGAGCAGGACAACACTGCGCGTCCGCCGGCCGGGCGAGGGGCGAGTAGGGAAGATCAGGAGCGCGCCCCTTGGGAGCGCGAAAGCGACTGGTGGAAACGGGAAGCGGGGGATTGAGAGCAGGCCGGGTCGAGATTTTCCCAAGGAGCGGCGAATCTTCTTCGCCGATGTGGATGAAGGGGAAGCTCCAGAGGACTGGAGCATCTCCAAGACCCTATCGTGAATTCGTTGGCGTGATGTCGTGGTGCAGGATGGGGTTTATACCGTGGATCGACGGAGTTACGGCTTGCCTGTCGGTCCGATCCGCGTGAATTTTGCACCATGTCTGCTGTGATGAAATGGATTCAATGCATTCGGGGTGCGCTGCCGGTTCTGATTGGATGTGCCATGATTGTGTCGGCGTCCGGTACATGGGCGGTGGAGGGTCGCCCCGACCGCCCGTGGACCGACGACGTGATCTACTTTGTGATGACAGACCGGTTTTTCGATGGTGATCCCTCCAACAACATCCCGGAAGGCAGCGACCCCGCGCTTTACGACCCCGATCAGCAGAGCATCAACCTATACCATGGGGGCGACCTGCGCGGGCTAGAGCGGGCGATCCAGTCTGGTTATTTCAACCGTCTCGGGGTGACAGCGCTTTGGCTCACTCCGGTGGTGAAGAACGCCTGGCGCAGCAATTACGACCTTGGAGACGAGAGCAAGACCGGATACCACGGGTATTGGGCGCAGGATTTTCTCGATATTGATCCGCACCTGACCAGTGCGGAGCGTCTGGATGGCACGGCCTATGCGGAGGGGCGCGAGGGCCGTTTGGAGCACTATCGCGATTTCATCCGCCTTGCCCATGATCACGGCATCAAGGTGATCCAGGATGTGGTGACCAATCATGCCGGGCCGGTATTTTTCTATGATGTGGCTGGCGACGGAGAATTTGATCCCAACAACCGGGAGCAGTGGATCATGCCTTTCCGGCAGGAGCCGTACGAAAACGTGGTGTGGATGAACAAACCGGAGTGGAACTTGCGGCGGGTGGAGCCCACGGGGCCGACCGAAGTGCTTGGTGTGACCGTGCCCCAGAGCGGCGCGATCTCGCGGCTGGAGTCGTTTTCGCGCCGTGGTTTCAGCCGCGACAGCCTGGGCAAACGCGATGGCGAGGAGGTCTTGTGCGATTTTTTCGCGCTGCGCACCTACGACACCAGTCCCGAGGCCCCGCACTTTGCGGATTTGGTTTCCGACTTTGTCGAGATCAAGGCGTTTTACATCGAGACCTTGGGTGTGGACGGGCTGCGGATCGACACCGTGAAACATGTGCATCATGAGTTTTGGGATGCGTTCACCGAGGGGCTGCGCGAGCGTTTGGGGGCGGACCTTGCGGCGCGCGTGCTATTGTTCGGCGAGGTCTATGATGGCGACCCGAATGTGTTGGGGCGCTTCACTTACCGCAGCGATTGGCCGGAAAACCGCAGCCCGGCGATGGACTCGGTGCTCGATTTCCAATTCTGCTTTGCGGTGCGCGATTTCGTCCGCGTGCGCGGCGGCGGGCACGGCCGCCCGCATTCGGTCGAGGAGGCCTTGCGCGCGCGGATCTCCGGCATCGGCCACGAGGGGCGCCCCTTTTACAACCCGGAACCCGGGCTGGACGGCCGGAATGCCGCAGCCAAGGCGGTGCCTTTCATCGAAAACCACGATGGACTGAACCGCTTCCGCGTGCGCGACGTGGACGAGGACGCGCCGCTGCTGGGGACGGCGATTTTGCTCACCACGCCGGGAATCCCGGCGCTGTATTATGGATCGGAAGGGGCGATTGCCGATGAGCATGGCGAGCTTTTCCAGGATTCTGAAACAGGTCGCATTACCTTGTTTGACCGCCGTGGGGAGCGGCGCGCCCAGGACATCGAGACCACGCGCGCGTTCCGTAACACAGCCGCGCTGACCGCCGCACGCGCGGAATGGCCGTCCCTGCGCGTGGGCGCGTGGACGCCCCTGTGGGCGGGCACCGACGACAGCGGCACCGGCGGCACTCTGGTTTACCTGCGGCATTTCCCCGGAGAGATCGAGTCGGTGGTGCTCGTGGCGGTTAACGCTGCTGCCGACGAGCGCACGGTGAACGGCATTTCGCTGGCTGGTGCGGAGGGCATCGAGTGGCCCGCGACCGGCACATTTGCACCGCTTACTTTGGATGGATTTGAGACGCCGGGCGAGGTGGGGACAAACGGAGCGGATTTGGAGGCGCTGGTCCTGCCGCCGCGCACGGCGTCGGTTTTCCATTTTGTTCCGTGACCGGCCAGGCCGGGGCAGCCGCCCGCTAGCCACCATATCCAGGACGATATATGACACGATTGATTGCCATCGACCCCGCTCTGCGCAATACCGGCTATGCGGTGGTGGAGCGGCTTGGGTCGGGAGCCGGTTTGACCTGCTTGGAGTATGGGGTGATTCGCAATCCGGCCACGCGCTTGCAGAGCGCGTGCCTGACCCAAATTCACAGTGAGGTGGCCGATGTCGTGGCGCGTCTGCGGCCGGGAGAGTGCGCGATCGAGGCGGTGATTTATGTCCAATCGTACCGCACGGCCATCACGCTCGGTGCGGCCCGTGGTGCGGCGTTGGTGGCGGTGGCCGCCGCCGGGCTGCCGGTGGTGGAGTATCCGCCGCGCCGCGTCAAGCAGGCTGTGGTCGGGCGCGGCGGAGCCGACAAACAGCAGGTGGCTTTCATGGTGCGCTCGCTGCTTTCGCTTCGCGAAACGCCGCCGCCCGATGCCGCCGATGCCCTCGCCATCGCCATCACCCATTTCCAATCGAACCGACCCAATCACCCCCGAGCTGCCGATGTCCGGAACCTCTGAGAAAGAAGCCAAACCACTTATGTCGGGCGATGGCGCGGGGCCGCGCCGTCTGGCTGTGACCGACGTGCCGGGCCATGTACCCTACGCCCGGGGCCTGGAAATGCAGGACGATCTGGTCGCCCGCCGCCGCGATGGCCAGGCGGGCGATACCCTCCTGCTGCTGGAACACGAGCCGGTGTATACCATCGGGCGCACGCGCGAGCGCTCCAGCCTGGGCGCGGTGCCAATGCTTCCGCACCCGGTGCACGAAATCAGCCGCGGCGGCCAGGCCACCTATCACGGGCCGGGCCAGCTCACCGGATATCCCATTGTCGATCTCACCCGCTGCGGACGCGACCTCCATCGTTACCTGCGGCTCCTGGAGCAGGCCCTGATCGACACGTGTGCCTGCTTCGGTGTGAAGGCCAGACGCCTCGAGGGCATGACCGGCGTGTGGATCGAAGACCGCAAGCTGGCCAGCATCGGCGTCGGTGTGCGGCGCTGGATTTCCCTGCACGGCTTCGCCATCAACCTGACGCCGGAGAGTCTCAGCGGGTTTCAGGCGATCACCCCTTGCGGAATTTCAGGTGTGAAAATGACCTGTCTCGCCGCCGAGTCGCCGCATCCCATCGACCGCTCCCGATTTACCGAAGCACTGGTGCCGGCGCTGGAGAATGTGCTGTACGGGTAGGGGATTCGTGGATCTATTTGGATTGTTGGGGCCTGCGGCGGAGCGTCAACAGGATGGTTCCGAGCAGGGCGATAAGCGGGGTGGTGCCGGGTTCGGGAATCAAGGTGAGATCAAACCCACTGAACGTGAGCACTTCCTGATTGGGTTCGGTGCCGCCAAGCGCCGATACGCCGACACCTGAAAAAACAATAAATGCCAAAAAACAATAAATGCATGCCGCTTTTGTGTTGCCTAGGTGAATACGGGAATACCGCAGAGAGCGTAAAGATCGCAAAATGGGAGGGAGAATGGGGGGGTGAAGAGGGGGGCACGCAAAGACCCGAAGACGCGAAGAGAAGCCGGGAAAGGCCTCTTTGGAGCGCGGATCTTTAGTCCGCATGAGTGATGCGCGATCAGTGGAGCGTTTGGATCAGCAGACATTTGTCATTCGTGATTTGTCAGCGGAATCGATGAGGATGGTTGCCGGGCTGGGCGTGGCTTGGCGATGGCTGGGCATTTGCTTTCTCGGGCGCTGTTTCGCTTCGGGGGAAGGCGACCGATGATCGCCTCCACGGTGCTGTGCTTTTTCATTTTCCCTTTCATCCGCATCGGCGAAGGAGGTTTGCCTCTCCTTGGCCATGCTCCACGCCTCTGTTCCCCCGTCAAAGAAAGACAAACCACATACACCGAGGATGAATGCGCGAATACCCGCAGCAACGAGCCACCCCCAAAAACTCGTCCCAACCTTGCCGATTCGCGGTGGCGCGTGTAGGTTCGGGGGCGTGCCGTTGGAGCCGCCGGGATGTCGGCGGGTGGCGGCACCATTCCGATGATGAAACGAGAAAATTTGCAGAGCAGCTGGGGGTGGCGGTGGGGAGCCGCGTGGCTGGGTTGCGTGGTGCTTGCGCTGGGCGGATGCGCGACGCTCGACCGCAAGGGCGAGACGACCTTGGCCTCGGCCGAGTCGGCACAGCCGCCCGAGGTGGTTCGCGGGGCCTTGCTTGAGGTATTCGGGCGGGCGGGGTATCAGAGTCCGGCTCCGAAGCTGAATCCGCTGGTGTTCCAGGCTCCGGCGCGGCGTGCCGAACAGGTGGCATGGCGGGATTTCGGCGACAGCGAGCTGGTGTCGCGGGTGACGATCACGCTGCTGGAGAACCTGCAGGGAGGGACGAAGATCGACCTGACTTATCAGATTCTGAGCCGTCCGGGCACGATGTTCGAGGATGCGAGGTTTCCGCTGGTGGGCGTGCGCTCGCGTTACCGAGGCATGCTGGATGAGGCGATAACGCGTGCGGACGAGATGGCTGCGAGCGGAGATTGGCTGCCTGATCTTTCGGATTGGGAGGACGACGGCGTGGATGTGCGGTGGTGAGCGAGCCCGGAGGCGGGGTGATCGGCCCTTGCCAGATCCGGATCCCCGCCGATCTTAACGCGTCCGTCGGCCCGATCCCCGCGAGCCCGGCAGGCTTTTCCGTCAATTCTCATGGCCGTCCCCCAGAACATCATTGCCGTCGTCTACGACTATGATCAGACATTGAGCCCTGTCTACATGCAGGATGATGTGTTGTTTCCCGCGTTCGGGATCAATCCGGCGCAGTTCTGGCCGCGTTGTCGGCGTCTGGTGGATGAGCAGGGGTATGACAGCGAACTGGCCTACCTGAAGGTGTTGCTGGACACCATGGAATTGGACCGTCCGACCAATGCGGACCTGCGGGCGTTGGGTGCGAAGCTTTCCTATTATCCGGGCGTGCCCGAAGTGTTTGAGGAATTGAGCACAGGATTTTTGCCGACGGACATGCAGGCCATTGGTGTGCAGATCGAACACTATATTGTCTCGAGCGGACTCAAGGCATTGCTCGACGGCAGCAGCCTGGCCCCCCTGGTGCGGGCGATTTTCGGTTGTGAATTCGCCGAGGATGAGATGGGGCGCATCAGCTTTCCACGGCGCGTGATCAGCCACACGACGAA
>SLCJ01000090.1 GCA_007125835.1 Verrucomicrobiales bacterium
GAATTTGCTCCACCCAGGGTGGGATGAGTGTTTCTTTAGGCATAAACAAAAACTTCTGAAAGAAACGTGAGGGCTTTTTCCGTTTCCATTTTGTCATCTCCTTCCACCCCCCACCCCAACGTTCGAAACCATGAAACAAAGCCGCCGCCAATTCATCGCCCGTTTCTCCACCGCTGCCGCAGCCCTATCCCTGCCCTTGCCCGCGCTGGCTCGTGCCGGAGCTGGCGGGAAAATCCGCATCGGCATGATCAGCGACGTTCATCAAGATGTGATGCACGACGGAATCAAACGTCTCGGCGCGTTTCTTGACGCGATGCGCGAGGCCAAACCCGACTTCATCGTCCAACTCGGCGATTTCTGCAAGCCGACTGACTCCAACAAGCCGTTCATGGACTTGTGGAATGCGTATGAGGGGCCTGGGTATCACGTGATCGGCAACCACGACATGGATGGTGGATTCCGCCGCGAGCAGACGGTGGAATGGTATGGCATGCCCGGGAGATATTACGGTTTTGATCATGGCGGAGTGAGGTTTCTGGTGCTCGACGGCAACGATCCCGGCGGCACACGCGGCGGCTACAACCGTTTCATCGCCGAGGACCAGGAAGCATGGCTGGATGCGGAACTGCAAAACACCAAAGCGCCGGTGGTGGTGATGATCCACCAGCCACTCGACCACGATTGGGGGGTGGTCAATCGCGATGAAATCCGTGCCGTTTTGGAGAAGGACCGCGGCCCGGACCACGCCGGTGTGGCCGCCGTGTTTAGCGGCCACTGCCATCAGGACTACGTCAACCGCATCGGCGGCATCGCCCATATTCAGATCAACAGCGCGTCCTATGTGTGGCTGCCGGGTAATGCGAGAATGAATGTCTATGATGAGGAATCGCACAAGAACCACCCTTACCTGAACCACGTCGCACCCTACCGCGACCCGCTTTGGGCGATGGTCACGCTGGATCTTGATGCCGGTACGGTATCAGTCGAAGGAAGGGCAAGCGAGTGGGTTGGCCCGGATCCCTGGGACCGCGGCGCACCGGAAAGCAATTACCCGCGCGACAAGAACCGCCCTGCTATTTCCGACTGGCAGGGGCCAGTGCGCGAACCGTCGTAAACCCGTGCTGCGATCCCGGCAATGCCCTGCTGCCGTCCCTCGTTGCGAATGATCTTCTCGATGCACATTGGCGGGAATTGGGTCGGCAAAGCGGATCCGGCCGACTACCCCGCTGGAATGGGGAACAACCGGGTCCGCGTCCACCAGAGAAAACCCTGTACGACCATCCCCGCCAGAATGCCGGGATGGCCGTTTCCACCTATCCAATATCCATGAATATCGACCGACGCCATTTCCTATCCACCGCCTGCGGGTCCGCCGCAGCCATCTCTCTGCCAACGGCATTCTCCGTGCGCGGCGCCGAAGGCGCGTCCGCCACCGAAGTGCCGCCACTGGGCAACCGGCTCCTCGCTTATTATCCCTTTACGGACAGTGGCACGGATGGATTGGCCAATCATGCGCCGGGGATCGATGGCATGCATGCCACGCGTTTCGGAGATGGCGAGTTCGACGCGTCGGCGCATCCATCGGGTCCTGGATTCCGCGGCAAGGAGGATTTCCGCGCCGGAGACCACGCCGGCCCGCGCCCGGCATCGCCCACCGGCCCATCGCTCAACCTGGTCGCCGCCCGCAATGACGCGCTGGTCGTACCGGTCAGCGCGGCCACACTCGGTCGCGATTTCACCATCGCGCTGTGGCATTGGCTCGACCCGCAGTGCACCGTGGCGCGCCCGTTTGTCTTCGAGGGTGCCGACAACCACCATGTCTCATGGGGCATCGGCCGAGGCGACCACTTCGCCGCCTACGTCACCCAGGCGCAGATCCTCGCCGGTGGCGACCTGCCACGCGGACGCTGGGTGCATTGCGCACATGTGTTTTCCAGCGATGGGGAGAAAACCACGCTGCGTTTGTTTCTCGATGGCAAGCTGGCCGGCACGGCGGAAGGCTCCATGCTGTCGCTCCACTTCCCGGCACTGCATTTCGGCAAACATCGCGGCGGCGACACCTCGCGCCAGTGGGATGGCATGCTCGCCGAACTCGCCCTGTGGGGGCGCGCCCTGCGCGATGAAGAGGTGGCGCGCGTCCATCAACTCGGCCGCGATCGCAAACCGCTCTCGTCGGTCCCGGATTTCACCCCGTCGTTCCGTGGCCAAGTTGCAGTGGTGGAAAACGGCTCCCGCAAGCCGATGCCCGGCGTGATGGTGTCCGACGGACTGAATGTCGCCGCAACCGCCGCCGATGGCCGCTTCGAACTGCCGGGCCACCTCCGCCAGCGCTTTGTGATGGCCACCATTCCGGCGGGCTATCAGGCGGTGGATACCCATTACATCCCGGCCAACAGCAGCACAGGTGCCTTTGATTTCGACCTCAGGCCAGACCCGCGCACCCAACCCGGAAAGCCGGTGCGCTTCGTCCAGGTGGCCGACTCAGAAACCGACAGCGACCACGGCTGGATCGAGCCGATCCGGAAATTCGTCGATCAGCGCGAGGCCGGCTTCATCATGCACACCGGTGACATCTGCTATCGCAAAGCGATGATTTTCCACGCCCGCGAGTTTTCCCGCGAGCGCATGGGCGTGCCCGTGTTTTACGGCATCGGCAACCACGACATGGAGACCGGGCTCTATGGCGAGGAGCTGTTCGAGCGGCTGTTCGGCCCGGTGTTTTATGCCTTCGAGGCCGGCGACACGCATTTCATTGTCACCCCAATGTTATCCGGCACGCGGCGTCCCTCCTACAGTAAAACCGACGTCGCCCGCTGGCTGGAAAACCACCTCAAACACATCGACCCCACCAAGCCAGTGGTGATTTTCAACCACTTCGCGCTCACTGCCGGCAACGACTTCACCTACGAGTCCGGCGGCCATGGCGTGCGTCTCAACGACTGGAATCTCAAGGCATGGATCTACGGCCATTTCCACGCCAACTACATGAAACGCCACGGCGATACCGGCATCCATTCGATCCAGTCCGCACCGCCGGACATGGGTGGCATCAATCACTCGCCGTCGAATTTTGTCGCCTACGAAATCGACCCCGCCGGCACGCTCGCCGCGGAGCCGAGATACAACTACCTCGACCAACATTTGGTCGTCGTCACCCCGGCGGAATCCGGTGCACCCGCCGCCACGGCGGACGGCCGCCTCGCCGTTTCGATCAATACCTACAGCGCCCACGCCGCCACAGCCGGAGTATTCGCGCGCATCGCGGGGAATGACGAATGGACGCCCCTGGCCCGCCAATCGGACTGGAATTGGAGTGGAGCCCTCACCGCCACACCGGATGCCGCTTCCGGGAAAATGCTGGAAGTTCGCGGCGTGCTGGAGACCGGCGAGGAATTCACCGGCAGCAGCCGCATCGGCCAATCCGGCGCGGGTCCGCGCGTCGCATGGACGAAAAATGTCGGAGCCAACCTGTGGATGGGCACCCCGGCCGAAGAGGGCGGGCGCTTGTTTGTACCGGCCGTCAGCCAGTTCGACCTGGAGAACAACCGGGTCGTCGCCATCGACGCCGCCAACGGCGAGATCCTCTGGCACTGCAAAGTCGCCGCGCCCGTGCTCAATTCGGTGCAGGTCTGGCAAGGTGTCGTCCTCGCCACCGACCAGGAAGGTGTGGCTTACGGCATCGATGCCAACGACGGCAGCATCCGCTGGCAACGCCACCTCGGACGTGGCGTGATCCAAACCTACATCGCAGGCGGCGTCGTCAACGATGGTGTCTATTACACCGGCTACGGCAACTACCTCAGCGCGCTCGACGCCGCCACCGGCGAGGTGAAATGGCGCAGCACCGCGTGGAATGCAGGATACGGCAGCGTCGGCGAACACACGATCGCCGGCGACACGCTCGTCGTCGGTGCCAACTGGTCCAACATCTACGCCCACAACCGCCACACCGGCGCCCGCACATGGACGGCCGGCCAGGACGGCCTGCGCTTCCAAAGCGCGTCCGGCCTGTGGCACGACGGTGTGCTCATCATGACGGGCAACGAACGCGTGGCGCACTTCGACGCCGCCACCGGCGAACTACTCTCGATCCACGCCCTGCCCTACAGCCCGACGGTCGCCGCCCGACCGCTGATCGCCGGGGATCTGCTCATCCTCGGCACCGCGAAACACGGCGTCGCCGCCTTTCATCGCGAGACGATGGAGGAAGCCTGGCGTCACGAAACCGGCGAGGCCTTGGTCTACACCGCCGCCTACTCGCGCGCGCCCTCGCAAACCGTCGAGTCCGGCGCACAACTCGTCGCTGGCGACATCGTCGTCGGTGCGTCCGATGGCCACCTCCGCGGGCTCGACCCCGCCACCGGTCGGCCCCGCTGGTCTTTCAATCTCGGAGCACCCATCCTCGGCACCCCCAGAGTGGACGAATCATCCCTATTCGTTCCCGACTTCTCCGGCAACTTGACCCGTGTCGATCTAGCATGAAAACACTCCGCCTCATCACTGCTGCCGCCATCGCCTGCCTGGCGATACCCGCAGCCGCCCCGGCAGAAAACACGGATCCCCCCCCCGCTATAAGTGCCGAGAGGGTGCGGGAATTCCAAGATCTCCGCTTCGGAATGTTCATCTGCTGGTCTATGAGCACGTTTTCAGGATATGAGTGGACCCCAGGTGTGAGGGATGTCAATTTCTTCCACCCAACCGGTTTTGATCCTGACTCATGGGCCGCCGCCGCCAAGGAGGCCGGAATGAACTACATCCTCTTCCTCACCAAACACCACGATGGGTTCTGCCTATGGGATACTAACACCACCGACTTCAAGGTGAGCAATACCATTGCCCTCAAGGGCCGCGATGTGCTTGCGGAGGTAAAGGAAGCGTGCGACCGACACGGGCTGAAGCTTGCGCTCTATTTCTCCGAGGGCGACTGGTCGCTTAGCCCGGAACGCAAGGACATCCACAGCCCCGCCGCCGCGCGGCCCGACATCAAGGAGGCCCAACTCCGCGAACTTCTCACCCGCTACGGGCCAATCGAGTTCATCTGGTTCGATCATGCTGTGGGCGACGGCGGAATGTCCCATGCCGACACCGCGGCACTGGTGAAGTCAATCCAGCCCGATTGTTTTGTAGGTTTCAATACCGGCAACCAGCAAGGCGCTGATCTCCGCCTTGGAGAACGAAGCGAGGCTGCGCCGATCGACACCATTGTCCCCGGCAGCATAGGCGCGGAATACATGGCGTCCCACACCGGGTTTCTCGCCGCGGAATTCACTTATCCGATTTTGGAGGGGCAGGAAAAACAACGCCTGCGCGGCGCTCAGTGGTTTTATTCGCTGCCCGAAAACGACCTCCGCGCTGTCTCGGCGGAAAAGATTTTCGCTGACTACCAAGAAGCCGTCCGCCACCACAATTTGTTCTCGCTCAATATCGGCCCCGATCGCTCCGGAAAACTCCGCGCGATCGACATTGAAACCCTGCGCCAGGTTGGCGAGAAAATACGCGCGAACCACCCATAGCCACCTAATGAAAACACTCCGCCTCATCACCACCGCCGCCATCGCCTGCCTGGCATTCGCCCAGGCTTCGTATCCCGCCGCAGATCCAACACCCAACGCCGCGTCCGACCCCGCCAAACTTCGCGTCTTGGTCTGGAACACCGAGGGCGGATCCAACGGATACGGCCCCGAAGGCCGGCAGCGCGTCCTCCAGCTCATCCGCGACACCAAGGCCGACGTGGTGTTGTGGCAGGAGTCCTACAAGCTTAACGATGAAAACATTACCCTCGGCCACTGGGTGGC
>SLCJ01000092.1 GCA_007125835.1 Verrucomicrobiales bacterium
AGCGACGGGCACGCAAATTGCGTCCGCTGCGTCACACTCCTCTGTGATTGATGAAATCGATCAACTGGCGAAGGCGTCCGAAGCGGCTGCGCTTGTCGTCGAACACGAGGCGCGGCAGCGCGGCGATCTCAGGTTCGTCGGCTTCTTCCGGCAGTGCCCCCGACTGGCGGAATCCTCCCTGCCTGAGGAGGTCGACGAAGGAGCGGTTGATATCGTCGACCACGGATGCATCGAGTTCCCAGTTGAGGCGGATCACCACCTGCCGCCCGACGTATCTGTAGGAGTGAAAGACGGTATAGAAACGCTCGATCTCCTCGACCGCCTCGTCCACCGAGTCTGTGATCCGGATCAGGGAGAAATCGTCGGGTGAGATCAATCCGAGGCGCAGCAGGTGATCCCTGAGAAAACGGTCGAAGGTTTTCCAATAGGTGCCGCCCGGACGGTCAAGCATAACGATAGGCTGCACTACGCTTTTGCCTGTCTGGATCAGAGTCAGCAGTTCGAATCCCTCGTCCATGGTGCCGAATCCGCCGGGGAACAGAGCGAAGGCGTGGGACTCCTTCATGAAAGCCAATTTGCGCGTGAAGAAGTAATTGAAATCGATCAGCTTGGGATCCCCGGCGATGGTCTCGTTCGCCTTTTGCTCGAAGGGCAACGAGATATTCAGCCCGAAGCTGTTTTCGCGGCCCGCGCCCTTTTGCGCCGCCCCCATGATGCCATCGCCGGCTCCGGTGATCACCATGTATCCCTTTTCCACCATCGCACCTGCGAACTCCTCCGCAGCCTGGTATTCGCCGCGGTCCATCGTCGTACGTGCCGATCCATAACAGACCACCTTTCTTCGATCGCGAAAGGGATGGAACACGCGGTTTGCCTTGCGCATCTCCTTGAGTGAGCGGTTGATCAGTTTCAGGTCGGCGAGGCCGGTGAAATCCTGGCCCACCCGGCACACTGTGACCAGCATGCCGGCTATCAGATCGCGAATTTCCGGTCCGCAGGAGCGGCAGGCTGTGCGTTCGGCCAGCTCTGCAATCAGGCGGTCGCTTTCCTCATCGCCGGTGCTGCCGCGTTTGAAGCGCGAGGGCAGCGCGTGAATGCCACCGCCGGTGAAATCCTGTTCCGGCGGGCGATCCGCCATTTTTTTGGCTGCTTTCTTTCGTTTCATTCTGGAGAAAAGGAATGGCCCGGCGGCGCATCCGCCCGGCATGGGACATTGCAATCATGCAACCGCCCCCCACCCCCGCGCAAGTGCCGATTCGGTGGTCTTGCGTGCCGCCGCAGGAGGATCCATCAAGTCGCCCAGCCCACCAGCCCCGCCATCACACCGGTTCGTGCGCGATGAGCGTATCCAGCACGCTCCGCAGGGCGTCCACCCCGTCCCCCGAGCTGGCGCTCAGAAGCAATGCCTGCTGCTTGGGAAACGCACTGCGGATGCGCTCGAATCCATCCGCTGCCCCTTCGAGGTCGGCCTTGTTTGCGGCGATCATCCACGGTCGCCGCGCCAGTTCTTCGTCATAAAGGCCGACCTCGCGGCGCAGCAGGCGCAAATCCTCAACTGGATCGCGCCCTTCGCTACCCGCCGCATCCAATACAAACAACAAAACCCGGCAGCGCAGGATATGGCGAAGAAACTCGTGCCCCAAGCCCACATTTTCGTGCGCCCCCTCGATGAGACCGGGGATGTCGGCCACCGTGCCGCGCCGGAAACCGGGAAAATCCATCACTCCAACCATCGGCTGCAGCGTGGTGAAGGGATAGGCGGCGATTTTCGGCTTCGCCGCCGAGAGCACCGAGAGCAGGGTTGACTTCCCGGCATTCGGAAAGCCGACCAGACCCACATCGGCGATCATCCGCATCTCGAATTTGAAAATTCCCTCTTCCCCGGGCCCGCCCTCTTCGGCGTCGGTTGGCGCACGGTTGACGGAACTCTTAAAATGATCGTTTCCGCGGCCTCCGCGCCCGCCCTTGGCGAGAACGAACTTCTCTCCGGTTTCGGTGAGATCGGCCACTGGCTCATACTCGAGCCAGTCCGCCTCCTCGCGCTCCGCCGTCACTGCGTCGGCCAGGGTATCGACATTCATTTTCCAGACGAGGGTGCCCGGAGGCACGGGCACCACCTTGTCGCGGCCGGCGCGCCCACTGCGCCGCTGGGCACCTCCCGGCTTGCCGTCCTCGGCAAACAGGCGTGGGTCGTAGAAAAATTTGCGCAGGTTGTCGACGTGCGGGCTTACCTCCAGGACCACGCTGCCGCCGCGCCCGCCGTCGCCGCCATCGGGGCCGCCCTTCGGGTTCTTGGCCACGCGGCGGAAATGGACGCTGCCGTCGCCGCCGCGTCCGGCCCGGGCATGAATTCTGATTTGATCGATAAACATGATAGCTTGACCGGTATGGAGAAAAACCGCGCGCGGCGAATCAGCGGATCAGAGACCGTGTTGCAAACGGCAGGCCTTGATGGTGTTGGACATCAGCATGGCGATGGTCATTGGTCCGACGCCGCCTGGCACCGGCGTGATGGCCCGGCATTTGGGAGCCACCTCGTCGAAAGCCACGTCGCCGACAATTCTGTATCCGCGTTTGGCCGATGCATCCTCGACCCTGTTGATGCCGACATCGATCACCACCGCCCCCTCTTTTACAAAATCAGCCCGCACCATCTCCGGCCGCCCCACCGCCGCGATCAATATATCCGCGCGACGGGTGACCGCCGCCAAATCGCGTGTGCGTGAATGCGCCACGGTGACGGTCGCGTCGGCTCCTTTGGCCATCAGCAGCAGAGCCATTGGCTTGCCAACGATCATGCTGCGCCCCAGCACCACCACCTCGGCTCCGCGTGTCTCTGCTCCCGCCGCCTCGATCAATTTCATGCACCCGGCGGGCGTGCAGGGCGTGAAAGCGCGCGCGTCCTCCAGAGCAAGGCCTGCGACATTCACTGGATGAAAGCCGTCCACATCCTTGCGAGGATCGATCGCCTCGACCACCTTAGCCTCGTCGATGTGCGGCGGTGGAGGCGACTGCACGAGAATACCGTGCACCGCCGGGTCGGCGTTGAGTCGGCGCACGGTGTCGAGCAGCTCGCGCTCGGTGGTGGAGGCGGGCATTTCCAGTTTCACGGAATGAAAGCCCAGTTCGCGGCAGGTCCGCTCCTTGGATCCTACGTAAAAAGCGGACGCGGGATCGTCCCCGACCAGCACCACGGCCAGACCAGGCACGATTCCCCGGGCACGCAAATCCTCTACATCGCGGCGGCACTGCGCCAACACGCCGTCGGCGACGGCCTTACCCTCAATTCTGTTTGAATCGCTCATCCTTCCACTAAGGCGCATTCGCGTCTCCCTGCAAGGCATCACCAATCGCCTTGCAATAGGCATCCCGCGCAGCCTCGTCCACCTTGCGAGGCACATTGATTGGCTCGCGCATTCTCAGGGTAATCATACCCCATGGCCACGGTACGCGGAAGCGGTCCCACGAGCCCAACTCGAAATACCCGCGAATCTCGATATCGATTGGCAGCACCTCCACCCCGGTCATCGCTGCCAGCGCCACCACACCGGGGGCCACCTGGTAGCGCGGTCCGCGGGGCCCGTCCGGGGTGATGATCACATCGCGTCCTTCCTTGAGCACGCCGGTGAGTTCGCGCAGGGCGCGCGCGCCGCGCCTTGAACTCGAGCCCCTCACCGCGCCCATGCCGAAGGCAGCCACCGTGCGGGCCAGCACCTCGCCATCGCCGCTGGGGCTGGTAAGCACCACGCCCCGGCGGTGCGAAAACCACTTGCGGTAGGCCAGCGGCGTCGCCAGCACGCGATTGTGCCACAGCACGAGAATCCATGGGTTTGGGCTGGCCAGGCGGCCCTCCGGATCCTCGATGCGCACGCGCCAGAACAGCCCGCAAAAGCGGATAAACCAGGCGGCCCACCAGGCGTGCCGCGCGGCACGCCGCAGGCGCGCCTCGCTCCCCCGCTCCACGCCGGCGCCCCCGGTTGGAGGAAAACCGGATTTGTTTTCATTCTTTACTTCCGTCTCCTGTGAATTGTTCATTGCGATGGAAAACAGGTTCCCGCGCGGGCGGTCTGCTTACGAATGCGCGTGCTTCCCTGGGATTGCAAGTTCGCCGGGCTGGAGCGCCGCGCCGCTCACGGCCGCCACTTGGCCACAGCTTGGAAGAAACGGTCATCGGGGTCGACACTGAATTTGGGATCTGCCGCCGCCCTCATCCTCCTTCCGTCGTCCAACTCGAAGAGAAGGTGCACCGGCACGTGCCCCGGATGGGCCAGCACCGTGTCGCGCAAAGCCACCAGATCCTCATCGCGGGTGCGCAGCACATCGACGACCAGGGTGATGGCTCCCCTGACGTCCACTTTCCGCTCCGGCACCCTGAGCATTTTGGCCTCCTCCACGAGCAGCTGGCGGGTGTCTTCATCGTCATTGGCCTCCACCACCGCGCGCAGCTCGACCACCGCCCCGGTTTGGATCACCGGCGCGCACCCTTCGACGGCACGACCGTATACCGCGAACTCCACATTGCCGCCCAGATCTTCGAGCACGCCTCGGATAAATGGCTTCTGCGATTTCTTACTGTAGCGGGTCTCGGCGCTGGTGACCATGCCGGCGAACGAATAGACTTGGCGCCGGCGCCCGCCCTCGCCGCGGCGGATTGTCTCGAGTTGATCCAGCGCATCCAGCCCTTTGTGGCGTCCGGAGCGCAGGGCCCGCTTATACTTGTCCAGCGGATGGCCGCTCACGTAAAAGCCAAGGAGCTCCTTCTCAGACAACAACATTTCGTCCTTGGTCCAAGGCTCCGCAGCCGGGCCAACGCCGGACCCGGGGGCGGGCGGTGCCGCCAGCTCGCTCAGGTCAAACAACGACTCCTGGCCGCTCTCGCGATCCCTTTGCGCAGCACTGGCACCGGCGACCACCGACTCGATACGTGCGGCCAGATCCCAGCGGCGCTCGCCGGTCCAATCGAAGGCGCCCGCCTTGACCAGCGACTCCAGCACTTTGCGGTTCGCCGCCTGCCCACCGACGCGCATCGCAAAATCCTCCAGCGAGCGGAAACCGCCACCCTCCTTCCGCTCGCGCACCATGGCCTCCACAGCTCCGACACCCACGTTCTTGATCGCGCCAAGCCCGTAGCGCACGGCTCGCCCCTCCGGCTCGAAACGCACGCCGCTGCGATTCACATCGGGAGCCAGAATCGGGATGCGCATCCGCGCGCACTCGTTCACGAATACCGTGATCTTGTCCGTGTTGTTGATCTCGTTGGACAGCACCCCAGCCATGAACTCGACCGGGTAGTTCGCCTTGAGATAGGACGTTCGGTAGGTGATCAGCCCATAAGCCGCCGAGTGCGACTTATTAAAACCATAACCTGCAAACTTTTCCAACAAGTCGAAGATTTCATCGGCTTTTTTCCGGCCGATGTTGTTGTGCTCGGCGCAGCCTGCCACAAACTTTTCGCGCTGCTCGGCCATCTCTTCGAGCTTCTTTTTACCCATGGCACGGCGCAGAAGGTCGGCCTCGCCCAGCGAATAGCCCGCCAGCAGGTTCGCCGCTTTTTGCACCTGTTCCTGATAGATCAGAATGCCGAAAGTCTCCTCGCCGATCTCCTCGAGCAGGGGATGGAGGTGCTCGACCTTCTCGCGGCCGTGCTTACGCCGCACATACTGCGGGATCAGGTCCATCGGACCCGGACGGTAAAGCGCGAGCAGGGCCACGATATCTTCGATACGGTCGACGCCGAGCTGCTTGCAGGTGCGCGCCATGCCGGCGGATTCCATCTGGAAAAT
>SLCJ01000198.1 GCA_007125835.1 Verrucomicrobiales bacterium
AGGGAATGGAAGTGGTGATTTTTTTTTTGGTGGGTTTGGGTGATGGTATCCGGCGAGACATGGCGCGTTTGCGGGCGTCTCTTCAGGACGCGGAGGGGGAGGGGGCGTGTTTCCCAGGGTTGGAAACCCTGGGCTTTGTGCGGGAGCCCTTTCAGGGCTGGTGTGGGGGGCGGCCTTCGGGCTCGTTACGGATTTGGACTGCGGGGGATTCGCTCCGATACGCCGGCTTCTGCTGCCTCTGGCGGGTTTTTGCGATCCATCATCGCCGGAGGATGGGGAAGCAAATGGTGTGCTTTTCCCTGGCCCGACCCCAAATTTACTTATTACTGATGAATTGGTGAATGAGAGAGCCGTTCCGTCCCTCTCATTCGCTTCCTCATTCGCACCACGGCAAGAGTGGCGTTGCTCCGGTACGCTGGCGCGTGGTTGTGAGCCGGAGGGGTGCTGGAAGGCGACCGAAGCACGTGGCGCCTACTGCTACAAAAATCCTCCACTCCATCTCGCATCCTATGAGGAGCCCTCCGGAGTCTTGCGGGGGGCGAGAATGAGGTAGTGGATGAGGAGGACGGTCCGGCCCAACTACTCTCATTCTCATTCTCATGCCAAGGGGGACCTTGGCGTTCCCAGGGGGGGAAGCTGTCCTCAAGCGCGGGGGCATCACGACCAAGGAGGGGCGATCCATCCATCGCCCGAGGATGGGGAAGTAAATGGTGTGGAGCGAAGCGCCGAATCATTTTCCCCTCATCCGCATCGGCGAAGAAGGTTCGCCGCTCCTTGGGGGGCGGCGCGGTTGCGGCTTAGGGAAACTCTTGCTGCGGCCACTCGGAATCGTCGAATCCCCTTGCCGGGCGGCCGATTGGCAGATGAACTATATCCGGCTTTTGGTGGCTCTTGGCCATAAATTTTCGATAGCGATCCCGATAGCAATGATTTGTTACTTGGAGTCAGCAGGCTGAGGGCATCACAAATCGAGGCCGTTCGTCAAAATTCCGGAAAGGAGCTACGCGTGTTGTTGGTTTTGGAGGGGGGCGGAGGGCAGGTTTTCCTGGTGGGTGCGTAGGCGGCGGTCGACAAAGAAGGGGGCGGCCGGAATGACGGCGGCGACGCCAGTGAGGAAGGCGAGGCGGAAGGGGAGCGAGGCGCGCAGCATGGCGGCCAGGAGCAGAAAGCAGAGGCTGAGGAACAGAAAGCCGTGAATCCACCCCGCCCAGGTGACGACCTCGGGGCGGTCGCCGAGGTATTTCATCGGCATGGCGATGAAAAACAGAAACAGCAGCGAGACACCATCGGCGATGGAGGTCACGCGGAGCCAGCTCATCAGGGGCATGGGCGGGGTGTGGTGGCGGGTTTCGCAGATCAGATCACGTCGCCTTCGCGGAAGAACCGCTTGATTTCGGCGGCGGCGGCTTCGGGGCTGTCGGAGGCGTGGCAGATGTTCATCATGACGGTTTCGCCGAAGTCGCCGCGGATGGTTCCGGCGGGGGCTTTGGTGGAATCGGTGGGGCCGAGGAGGTCGCGCACGCGGTTGATGGCATCGTCGCCGGCGAGGGCGAGTGCGATCACGGGGGTTTTGCTCATGAACTCGACGATTTCCGGGAAGAAGGGTTTGTCGGCGATGTGGGCGTAGTGTTCGTCGAGCAGCTCGCGGGTGAGTTGCAGCATGCGGGTGCCACGGATGGAGAATCCGGCTTCTTCGAAGCGCTGGAGCACGGTGCCGACGATGCGTTTTTCGATGGCGTCGGGTTTGAAGAGAATCAGTGTGGTTTCCATGTTGGGGTGTGGGTGGATGGGAGGGTGCAGGGGGGACGCGGGATCAATCGTCGTCGCCGTCCTTCTCTTTTTCCGCGTCTTTTTGGTTTTCGAGCACTTTGTCGACGACACCATAGGCGGCGGCTTCCTCGGCTTTCATGTAGTAGTCGCGGTCGGAATCGCGTTCGATGTCCTTGATGGTTTTACCGGTGTGTTTGGCGAGGATGGCATTGAGGCGCTTCTTGAGACCGTACATGAATTCAACGGTGCGCTCGACATCGCTGGCGGTGCCTTGTGCACCGCCGGACACCTGGTGGATCATGACGTGGGAATTGGGTAGCGCGTAGCGTTTGCCTTTGGTGCCGGCGCAGAGGAGGACGGCTCCCATGCTGGCGGCCATGCCCATGCAGTAGGTGTTCACATCGCTGGTGACGAATTGCATGGTATCGTAGATGGCGAGGCCGGCGGTGACGGAACCGCCCGGTGAATTGATGTAGATGTTGATGTCCTTCTTGGGATCCTGCATCTGCAGGTAGAGCATCTGGGCGATGACGTAGTTGGCGAGGGGGTCGCTGATGGGTTCGCCGATGAAAATGATGCGGTCCTTCATCAGGCGGCTGAGCAGATCGAACTGGATCAGGGTGCCGCCCTCTTTCTCGATGACGCTGACGCCACGCACGTCGGTGACGCGGTGGGCGAGGTGTGGGGGGAGTCCGGTGAGGGGTTGTGCGGGTGAGTCGCTCATGGTGGTTGCGTGTGCTTTTCTTGGGGAGGGGTTTGGTATGCGGAAAGGGAACGGGTGGCGGGTCGTTCAGGATGCGTTGGGCTCGCCGCCTTGGCTGAGCTGGTCGGCGGGCACGTCGGTGATTTTGGCGTTTTCGACGAGGAAGTCGAGGGTCTTGGTGAAGGCGACGCGGTCGCGGATGCCGGCGATCATGTTGCGTTCCTGCATTTCTTTGATCACTTTTTTGATTGGGCGGCGGTCGCCGGCGGCCATGCGCTGGATTTCGGCCATCAGCTCGCCTTGGCTGACGGTGATTTTTTCCTCGCTGGCGATGCGATCGACGATGAACGAGGTTTTCACGGAGCGCCGTGCCTGGGCCGAGGCGGCGGCGAAAATTTCGTCTTGGCGTTGGGTCATTTCCTCGTTGCTCATGCCCTGGCGGCTGGCGTTCTGGACCATCATGTCGACGCGGCGCTGTGTTTCGCGTTGGATGGCATCCTGGGGAAGCTCGGCGGAGATTTGGCCGTCGAGGTGGGCGATGATGCGGTCGATGATGTGGTTTTGGCGGCGTTGTTTGAGGTCGTCCTCCATGTTCTCGCGCAGGAAGTCGCGAAGCTCGGCGAGTGACTTGTCGGGAAGCAGGCGAGCGGCGAATTCATCGTTGATTTCCGGAAGCTTGCGCTTTTTGATGCCTGTGAGGGACACGGAGTAGACGAGGGTTTTGCCCTGGAGATCGGCTTCGCGGAAATCGGTGGGCACCTCGACTTCAATGTTGTCGCGGGTTTCGCCGATATTCATGTTGACCAATTTGGGGGCGAGGCCGGGCACGAGAGCGTTTTCCTCCATGGCGAGCCAGTAGTCGTCGAGTCCGTCGAAGCGGGAGGCGATGCCTGGCAGGATCTCGGACAGCGGCTGGCCGTCGAGGGTGGCTTTGAGACTAACCACGGCGACATCGTCCATGGACAGGGGGCCATCGACATCCTCGAAGTCGGCGAACTGCTCACGGAAGCCTTCAAGCCGCTCGTCGATCATGGCATCGGTAACCTCGACGATCGGGGCTTCGACCTCGATGCCCTTGTATTCGGGAAGCTGAATTTCGGGTTCGAGGGTCAGGTGCGCGGTGAAGGTGAAGTGCCCGTCGTCGTGAAACTTTGCCTGCTCGATGCGGCGCACGGCAAGTGCCTTGATGTCGTTTTCCTGGATACCGGTTTTGCAGCCTTCGTTGACGAGGCGTTCCTCGACTTCCTCCTGGATTTGTTTGGCGAAGCGTTTGGCGATGATTTTCGCCGGGGTTTTGCCGGGGCGGTAGCCGGGGACGCGGGCCAGCTTCGCGTATTTGGTGGTGACGGCATTCTGGTGCTCCCGCACTTCGTCGGCATTGGCTTCCACGTGCATTTCGGCCTCGCAGCCGGGCTTGCGGTCAAGGGTGATATTCATGTTCCGGGAATCGGGTCGGGTCTGGGATTGAGGGGGCGAGGCCCTGCCTTTGGGCGGCTCCGGGCGTCGCGGGCCGGGAAGCTAAATCATGCGGGGCGCTCTGTCCAATCCGAATGCCTGGAACGGTGGCCGGTGAGAAAGAGCGCGGCAGAAAGGGCGAAAAGTTGCTTGCGAAAAACTAAACCCAACTTAACCTAACGCCAAATTGACCGCAGGCACTGCCGTTCGAATGCGTTGCGACGATCAGGTTGAACGGCTGGCCGAGCGGTCATTTTTCTCCCGGCGGTGCCTCCGCAGGCCGCTCCAAAATCCCACTTAAAGACTGATCTTATGACCTTTTCTGCAAATTCTCGTGAATACGCGCCGTCGTCGGCCCCGGTGGCTGTCATTTGTTTGGACGGCTGCGCGGATGAATATCTTTCGGTTTCCCTGGCGGCAGGGCGGATGCCGCGCCTGGCAGAGATGGCGCGGCGCGGGTGGCGGGGGATGGTGCGCGGGGCCCTGCCGTCGTTCACCAACGTCAACAACACGTCGATCGTGACTGGTGTGCCGCCTTCTCGGCATGGGATCTGCGGGAATTTTTTTCTCAACCCGGAGACAGGTGAGGAGGTGATGATGAATGGGCCTGAGTTCCGGCGCTGTGGCACGATTCTCACGGCTGCGGCGGATGCCGGGCGCAAGGTGGCGTTTCTCACGGCGAAGGAAAAACTGCGAACGGTGCTGGGCGATGGGATTGTGGAGCGTGGCGGGATTGTCTTTTCGTCGGAGAAGGTGGATGAGGCGCGGGCGGCGACGCACGGGATTGAGGACGCCCAGGCGGTGATTGGCCGACCGCGACCAGAGATTTATTCGGGTGATGCTTCGGTGTATGTGCTGGAGGCGGGTGCCGCGCTGGTCGAGCAGGGAAGGGCTGATTTCCTATACCTTTCGACCACCGATTACATGCAGCACAAGTTCGCACCGGAGGCAGCTGAAAGCCTGGATTTCCACGCGCGGGTGGATGGGGCGATCGGGCGCCTGCTCGACGCGGGCTGCCGGGTGGCGCTTACGGCAGACCACGGCATGAATGCGAAGAACTGTGGCGACGGAACGCCCAACGTGATCTACGTGGAGACGCTGTTGCGCGAACGCTTTGGCGACGGGCTGCGTGTGATTTGCCCGATCACCGATCCTTATGTCGTGCACCACGGGGCGCTGGGTTCGCTGGTGATGGTGCATCTTGAAGACGCGGCCCGGAGTTCAGAGATCGGCGATTTTCTGCTGCGGCAGCCGGGAATCACCGAGGTCTACGGCAGGGAGCTTGCCGCCGTGAAGTTGGAGCTTGCCCCCGACCGCATCGGCGACCTGGTCGCGCTGGCAGCCCGGGATGTGGTATTGGGCAAGACCCCGGACCATCACGACCTTTCCGTGCTGGAGGGAGGCCTGCGCTCACATGGCGGGCGGTATGAGGAAATGGTGCCGTTGGTAATTTCCGAGCCGCTCAAAGCGGAGGCGCTCCGCAGGGCCCAGGGAGATCCACGGAATTTTGATGTTTTTGATTTTGTTTGCAACGGCTGTTGAGAGGCCGGAATTACGAACCCAAAATAACAAAAAATGAAATCTTATTTTTGTCTTGGTGGTGCGGGCCGGATCTGCCGCGAGGCCGCCCGCGATTTGGTCGAGCACGCATCATTCGACCGTTTGGCGATCGGCGATACAAATGAGCGGGCAGGGCGGGAGGTTGTCGAGTGGCTCAATGATCCTCGGGTTTTCTTTGTGCCGGTGGATCCTGGTGATGATGATGGCCTTGTCGCCGCGATGCGTGGATATGATGTGGTGCTGGATGGAACGGCAATCACACTCAATGGACACACCACCCGGCTGATTGGTCTGGCCGGCTGCCACGGGATCAATCTCAATGGTTTTGGTGAGGAGTATGCGTATGATGAGTTATTCCGCAAGGCCGGGCGCACTCATGTTCCGGGCTTTGGCATGACTCCCGGGACGACGAACATGATGGCCTTGTGCGCGGCGGCGCAGTTGGACAAGACGGTGATTGTGCGGGTGAGTCACGGTTCGTTCCGTCCGGTGGCATTTTCGAAATCGATCACTGAGACCACGACCTACGAGTATGACCCCGAGTTGCCCGGGCGGGTGGTGTTCGAACGTGGAGAGTTCCGCCAGGTGAAACCTTTTGCCCGCCCTCGTGAAATTGCGCTTCCCGAGCCCTACGGTTTGCACCCGCAGTATATCATTCCGCACAGCGAGACGAAAACGCTGGCGGAGTATCTGGCTGGCAGCGGCATCGAGTTGATCGAGGTTCGCGGTACATGGCCGCCGGCCAATATGCTTTTGGTCCGTGCGTTGTATGAGTGGGGGATGTTGCGCAACGAGACATTTGAGCACAAGGGGATGGAATTGCGGATCATGGATGTTGTGGGAGATTATCTTGGCCAGTCCCGCGAGGGGACCACCACGGCGCTTTATGGATATGCTTTGCACGTGGAGGTGGAGGGTGAGCGCGATGGTCGGCTCTACCGGCATACGCTGACGCATACGCATCCTCCGTCCGACGGGACGGATCCGGAATGGGCCGGGCTGCGCGCCTACACACGCAATGTGGCGATTCCCATGGCTGTGGCGGCGGCGGTGCTTGCCGAGGGTCCTCGTCCCTGCGGGGCGGGCGTGCATATTCCAGAGCGGGCTTTCCTGCCCGGGGAAATCCTGCCTGCTCTTGAGCGACGTGGCCTGCACATTCACGAAACGATTGAGGAGATTGACGGCTACGACTTCAGCACCTGCGAACCATCATGAAAACAGAAGCCTATCCCGCTTACATTGCCGGCGAGCCGGTGGAGACCGGCGCCACCCTTGAAGTGCGCTACCCCTATGACGGATCGCTGACGGGAAGCTGTGCGGTGGTTGGTCGCGCCGAACTGGAGCGGGCGATTGTCGCCGCGTTGGATGGCGCGGGCCGCACGCCCAGCCGGCACGAGCGGGCTGCGGTTTTGCGCAAGGCGGCGGCGTTGCTTGCGGGAAGGCGTGAGGAGTTTGCTCGTTTGATTACCCGGGAGACGGGGTTGTGCCTGAGGGAGTCGCGTTATGAGACGGGGCGGACATCCGACGTGCTTGAGTTTGCGGCGATGGAGGCGTTGCGGGACGACGGTCAGATTTTCTCCTGCGATATTTCGCCAATGGGCAAGCCGCGGAAAATCTTCACCACGCGGTATCCCGTATCGCTGGTGGCGGCGATCACGCCGTTTAACCATCCGCTCAATCAGGTGGCCCACAAGCTGGCGCCGGCGATTGCCGCAGGCGCGCCGATGATTCTCAAGCCATCCGAGCGGACGCCGCTGACTGCGTTGAAATTTGCCGGGCTGCTGTATGAAGCGGGCCTGCCCGGGTGGATGCTGTCGATGTTTGTGGGGCCGCTCGAGGAGGTGGTCAATCCGATGATTGAGGACGAGCGCACCGAGGTGGTTACGTTTACGGGGTCGGTGGAGATCGGCAAGTCCATTGCCCGGCGCGCGGGTTACAAAAAGCTGTGCCTGGAACTTGGCGGCAATTCGCCGCTGATTGTGCTTGCCGATGCCGACTTGGATCTCGCTGCCAAGCTGGCTTGCGAGGGGGCGTTCCGCAATTCGGGCCAGCGCTGCACGGCCGTGAAGCGGATTCTGGTGGTGCCGGAGGTTTTGGACGCGTTCACGGCGAAGTTTGTCGAGCTGGCGAAGACCTATTCCTCTGGCGATCCCGAGTCTGAGGACACGGTGGTGGGCACGGTAATCAGCAGCGAGTCCGCCGCGCTTCTCGAATCCCGGGTGCGTGGAGCAGAGGAGATGGGTGCTCGGGTTCTTCTTGGGGGCAGGTGTGAGGGCGCGTTGATGGAGCCGACGGTCCTCACTGGCGTGCCGCGCGATGCAGAGGTGGTGCGTGAGGAGAGTTTCGGCCCGCTGGCTCCCATCGTCACCGTGCGCGATCTGGACGACGCCATTGCCTACTACAACAGCGGCCGCTTCGGGCTCAGTAGCGCTGTGGTGACCAACGACCTGGCCGCCGCGATGAAGGCGGCGAAGGAGCTGAGGACCGGCACCACCAACATCAACGAGGTGCCCGGCTACCGTTTGGAGCACACGCCGTTCGGCGGGGTGCGCGATTCCGGGCTCGGCATCAAGGAGGGCGTGACCGAGGCCATGAAGTGGTTCTCCCATGTGAAAACTTTTTCCCTGCCCTGGTGATTGCCAGTCGGGCAATTGCTGGTGAACTCATCTTAGGTTTCCCAACAGACCCGATCATGAACACACCTGACAACCCATACCTCCTGCTCACTCCCGGCCCGCTCTCCACCTCGCGCAGTGTGCGCGAGGCGATGCTGCGCGATTGGTGCACCTGGGATGACGACTACAACCTCGGCGTGGTTACGCCGATTCGGGAGGAGCTGGTCCGACTTGCCACGGCCACCAGTCCACAGGATTACACCTGCGTGTTGATGCAGGGCAGCGGCACCTTTTCGGTGGAGGCGATGATTGGCACGGCGGTGCCACGCGGCGGCAGGCTGCTGGTGCTCGCCAATGGCGAGTATGGCAGCCGTCTGGCCCGGATTTCGCGCACGTTGGCGATTGACACGGTTGTGCACGACAGTGGCGAGCTGGCCCCGCCCGATTTGGCGAAGCTCGAGGCCGCCCTGAAGGAGGAGGCATCAATCACGCATGTGGTCTGCGTGCACAACGAGACGACGACTGGCATGCTCAATCCGCTTGAAGGCATTGCGGCGGTGGTAAAGCGTCACGGGCGGGTGCTGCTGGTGGATTCGATGAGCGCGTTCGGCGGCATTCCGCTCGATGTGGCGGCGCTCGGGATCGACTTCCTCGTTTCCTCCGCCAACAAGTGCATCCAGGGGGTGCCTGGGTTCGGTTTCGTCATTGCGCGCACCCGCCTGCTGGAGGAGTGCGCGGGGCGCGCGCGTTCGCTTTCGCTCGACCTCTTCGACCAGTGGCGGGGAATGGAGGAGGGGCGCGGGAAGTGGCGCTATACCTCGCCTACCCATGTCGTCCGGGCCTTTGCGCAGGCGATGAAAGAACTAGAGGAAGAGGGGGGTGTGGCCGCCCGCCACGCGCGTTACACGGAGAATCAGCGGCGTCTTGTCGAGGGCATGGAGGGGCTGGGCTTCCGCTGCATTCTGCCGCACGACCTTCACAGTCCGATCATCACCGGGTTTCACGACCCGGAGGACGCGGGTTACCGCTTCCGCGATTTTTACGACAGGCTGAAGGCCCGCGGATTCGTGATCTATCCGGGGAAGGTAACCGGCATCGCGTCGTTCCGGATCGGCACGATCGGGCACGTGTTTCCGGCTGATATCGACCGCCTGATCAGAGCGGTGGGGGAATCGATGCACTGGGCCAAGTGACCTGCCGCCGGGTGAGGATGAGAGGGGGCTCGAAAAACGCCCCGGAGGCACCAGGGCCTGCGGGGCGTTTGGGTTGATGTGAATCCGGGTTGGAGCCGGAATGGTGCTGAACTTACAGAATCTCCTTGAGCTTCGAGGATGGCGAAAAGCGCACCGACTTCGAAGCGGCGATCTTGATCGTCTCTCCGGTCTTTGGGTTGCGGCCCTGGCGAGCGGCGCGCTTGCTGACCTTGAAGGTGCCGAAACCGATCAGCTGAACGGCCTTGTCCTTCTTGATGCCCTTGGAGATGGAAGTGAGAACGGCTTCGACAGCCTGCTTGGCCGCGGCGGCGGAGGTGTCGGAACCGAGGGACTTCTGGACAGCTTCAATGAGTTCTGCTTTATTCATAGGCCTCTATTTTACCTTGTTTACCAAGGCCATGTAAAGTCCAATTCTCGCCTGAAGGCGAAAAAAGCAGGAATTTTGACCCGTAAACCGTCTATATGAGTGTTTTTCGACTTGGAAAGCTGGTACCGCAGGTCGCGGAGGACGCCTTTGTGGCTTCCTCGGCGGATGTGATCGGTGATGTGACTCTGGGCCCGCAGAGCAGTGTGTGGTATGGTGCCGTGCTTCGCGGGGACATCAATCGAATCGTCGTTGGAGAGGGATCGAACGTGCAGGACAACGCGGTGGTGCACCTGGCGGACGACTACCCGGCCTTGATCGGCGCGTATGTCACGGTGGGGCATTCGGCGATCGTTCATGCGTGTGAGATTGGCGACGAGTGTCTGATTGGGATGGGGGCGGTGGTGCTGGACGGGGCGGTGATCGGGCCGCGGTGTGTGGTGGGGGCCGGTGCGGTGGTGACGCAGGGGATGGTGGTGCCGGAGGGATCGATGGTGCTGGGAACGCCGGGCAAAGTGGTTCGCGCGCTCGACCGTGCCGCGCGTGAATCGCTGCGTGGCTGGGCGGAGAAGTATGTTAAAGTGTCGCGGAGGTTTCTCAGCGAGGTGGCCCCGGTGGACCCACCGCCCGCGTAAGACCTGTTTTCCTTTTAAAATCCAATCCCATGTCAGGCAATTACGTTGTTCCCATCACTCTGCGCGCGGTCGTGCCGACCAGCGGAGGCACCGCCATCTTCCTGGGGCACGCCACCGGCGGCCTCGACAAGGTGCTGATGATCTGCATCGACAACTCGATCGGCGCGGCGATCGCCATGCACCTGGGCGGCGTCACGCCGCCGCGCCCTCTTACCCACGATTTGATCGAGCGCATGCTGCTGGCTTTCGGGGCGCGGGTCGAGCGCGTGGTGATCAACGACTTCCGTGACAACACCTACTACGCGCGCCTGATTTTGAGCGAGGAGAATGAGGTCAGCGAGCGCAAGGTAGTTGAGTTGGACGCCCGCCCGAGCGATTCGCTGGCGCTGGCGCTGCGGATGAAGGCTCCGATGTTTGTGGCGCGGAGGGTGTGGGATGAGGTTTCGGATGCGGGCCATCTGTTGCGGGAGATGGAGGAGAGCGGCGGTGAAGGATTGATTCCGGGCGGCATGGATTGGCCGGGCGAGGCTGTGGAGGGAGGGGATGATGAGGAGGAGGAGGAGGATTGAGGTAGCGAATGGCTGCGACGGAACGGCATTGTTCTTCTCATTTCGCCTCTGTTTTTCATCAAAGAAAGCCCACCCATTGGCGACATTGGGTTGGATTGTTCAGGCGCTCTAGCTATGTTACAGGCGTTGGATGGCAATCAGGGTGATGTCGTCGCTCTGGGGGTGGCCGCCGACGAATTTTCCGACCCGCTCGATCAGGGCTTCGACCACGGCGGCGGCCCCTTGTGGTGCCTTTTCCCGGAGGGTTTGGTGCACGCGTTCCATGCCGAATTCATCGCCGTGGATGTCGAGGGCCTCGCTTACGCCGTCGGTGTAAAGGATGAGGCAGTCGCCTGGTTCGAGCGAGAATTCAAAGTCGCGGGTGACGCGTCGGAAAACGGGGCCGTGGTCGACGCCCAAGGCCAGGCCCGGGCAGGTGATGCGTTCGATTTCGCCTGTGGCGGCGCGGCAAACGATGGGGGCGTCGTGTCCGGCGCGGGCCATGGTGATGCGGTTGCCTGTGTGGTCGAGCACCAGGTAGGCGAGGGAGATGAACATGTCCTCCCGCATGTCGGGATAGAGCATTTCGTTCACCCTGGCCAGCACCCGCGCGGGGGCGGGTTCGCCCGGAGCGGTGGTGCGGAGGATGCTGCGGCACATGGCGGTGATCAGGGAGGCGGCCACTCCCTTGCCGGAAACATCCGCAATGACGATGCCGCTGCGGTCCGGGCTTATGTGGATGTAGTCGAAAAAGTCGCCGCTGACATAGCGGGCGGCGCGATTCACGCCTACCACCCGGTAGCCCGGGATCGAGGGTTCGTCCTCGGGTAGGAGGATGCGTTGGATTTCGGACGCGGTGCGCAGTTCGCTTTCCAGGGTTTGTTTTTCCACAGCCTCGCGGTGGGATAGGGAGCTGATCATGGCGAAGCCGCTCTGCTCGGCCACGGATTCGAAAACGTGAAAATCGTTGGCGGAAAAGCCGGGGTCGTCCGGGTGCCTGGTGACGACGAGCAGGCCGAGCGGTGCCTGCCCGCGGAAGAGCGGGGCAAGCATGGCTGGCGCGCGTGGCGGGGCGTGCATGTCGGCTGGCGTTTCCTCAAGGCCGACGAATTCGGGGTCGTAGAGCGGCTTCTGGGAGTCAAAAAGGCGGCGGGTCAGCGGGGTGGACATGGAGAGTGAGCGCAGTTGCTGGTAGCCGCGCATGGCTTTTGGATTGCGCTGGTTTGCGAGGCGGATTTCCTCGGGAAACGGAAGTAGCGCCGGGCAGGAGGGCGAGACGAAAGCGGGGACCAGTTCTTTTGTCAGCGGGTCAAAAAGATAGAGGATGCCGCCGCGGGCATCGACCACCTTGATGACACCGCCGACGATCAGGCGGTGCATCTCGCGCATTGATCCGCCTACCTGCATGCGTTCGCCCAATCCGTGGAGAAATTCGAACATCCGCTTTTCCTCGCGCAGGGTTTGCTTGAGGTCCTGGCGCTGCCGGTGGATACGGCGGCGCAGCCGTAAGACATGCATGGCGAGGGCGATGCTGGCCGCGACGGCGGTCAGGGCGATCCAGGTGCCGGGTTCGGCGAGGGAGAGGGCGGCTTGCACGAGGGGACGGACGGGAGAGTAGGAGCGGTTTCTGGCAGGCCTAGCTGTCGGTGTCGGCCGGCGGATCCAGGCGCAGTTCCTCGCGGAGGAAGGTGATCACATCCTTGAAGCGGGCCTTGTTGGCCTCGTTCGCTTTGCCGAGGGCCTCGTGGGCCTCCAGGACGTGCCATGCCTGATCGTAGGCGCCGGTGCCGTCATCCTCCATGGCCAAGCTGAGGGCCTGGCCAGCCTTGAGGCGGGCGTCGATGTGGAGAGTGCCTTCGGCGTCGATGTCGAGGATTTCGTCCAGTCCGAGGCCGGCGAGCAGTTCGAGGTTGCGTGCGCCGGGGTTGACGATGAGCAGCGATCCAGGAGGGATGCGTCTCTTCAGCTGTCCGGAGAGGGCGGTGAGCGAGCCCATGAATGTGGAGTCCATCATCGGGCAGGCGGCTAGATCGATGATGAAATGCGAACGTCCGCCGACAAGCGAACGTTCGACGATCTTCCGGACAAAAGGGCTCTGGGTGAAGGTGGCCCGCCCGTCGATGCGAATCCATACCAGGTCGTCCACATTGCCGACGAAAATGGTGGTGCTGCTCTCGTTCACGATGGCAAACCCTTTGCGGCGAAAAGACGGGGTGGGCTGTCGCGTTTAGTTCCAGAGGTAGGAGGTCTCCACTGCGATGGGCCGGTCGCCCTCCAGCAGCGAAATCCGCCAGGCAATCACCCTGCCGTCGTTGGCATACTCCCGCCCGGTGACCTCAAACTGCGTGACCTGCCTGCCGGAGGGTGACGGCACGACGACTTCACGCGTGCGAGTTCTGTCGGCGGCATTCGCTACCTGATATTCGAATCGCACCGTCACCGGACCTGTGCCCTGTGGCACCGACCAATGGACGGTGTAGTAGTTGCCGAGTCGGTCGCGACGCTCCTCGGCCGTGACGGCACCATGGAGGCGCTTGCGATGTTCCGACAGGATCATCGGATCGGCACCCTGCGGCGGTCGGTCGGACTTCAGGTGGTGCATTTGGATCTTGTGGATGGCGGACGCGGGTCTTGTGCCGGCGCAGGCACCGGCTGCCGCGAGGGCGAGGAGGGCGACGAGAGGCAGCGCGATGGATCGGAAAAGGGTCATGCGGGTATCTAAAACCACGCCGGGGGGGAAAGTCAACCGCGCGGACACTCTGCGGCACTTTTTTTTTCGCCATCGCCAAGCGACAATTCCGCTTTCCGCACCGGCTGATTCGGCTATGCTTTGGTGGGAACCCTTTTTTTAGCGCATGTCAATACACATACTCACATTGATCGGCCCGGATCGCCCGGGATTGGTGCAGGAGCTTTCAGCGGCGGCGGAGGCTGCGGGAGGGAGCTGGCGGGAGAGCCGTCTGGCCCGCCTTGGTGGTCGCTTTGTGGGCTTGGTGGAGTTGGAGCTTGAGGCGGCGCGTGCCGGCGGGTTGCGGGGGGTGCTCGAGGCTTGGCGCGGGGAAGGGTTTGAGTGCGTGCTCCAGGAGGCTGCAGCGGCCGACACGGCTTCCGAGGGCCCGGGAATGCTTTGGGAGCTGGACGCCCAGGGCAACGACCGTCCGGGAATTGTCAGTGCGGTGGCGCGGGCCATTCGGGCGGCCGGTGGCAATGTCGAGGAACTTGAGACCACGGTTCACAGCGCGCCGATGGCCGGCGGCGATGTGTTCCGCATGTTCGGGCGGGTCAGGACGAGGGACGAGGAGGCTGCGGACCGTCTGGCCGAGGAAATCGAATCGCTCGGGCATGATCTGGCCGTAGACCTTCATCGGATGGGAGACTGATTCCGCCACACGTCAGGCCCAGGGTAATCCACTTTTTCGTTATGTATTCACGCTCCGCAGTTTATACCGTCCGTTTTTTCTTCCTGCTGGTCTGCGGCACGATCGGGGGATTGATTGCGGCCGGCCTGGAGCAGCCCGTGCATATCGGCATTGCGGTGGCCTGCTTTTTCGCCTCGGTGCTGATTGCCGTCGACATTCTGGCCAGAAACTGGTCGTTCCGCAATTTTTCGGCGGCCACCTTCGGCCTGATGGTGGGCCTGTTCTGTGCTTGGCTGCTGAGCCGCATTGATTTCGCAGGTGTTCCCATGGTGAGGGAAATGCCCAACTCGCATGAAGTGGTAGGGGTGATCCACCTCGCCTTGTATCTGTCGCTGGGTTTTCTCGGCAGCTCGCTGGCGCTGCGCTCGAACCGCGAGGAATTCTCGCTGATCCTGCCTTACGTGCGCTTCCGCAATGAGGGGGTGGAAGAGCAGCCGACCCTGCTCGATTCGAATATCCTGATCGACGGGCGGATACTCAAGCTGGTGCGCACGGGTTTTCTGAGGGGGCCCTTTATCGTGCCGCGTTTCGTGCTGGAGGAAATGCAGCGCCTTGCCGATTCGCAGCGCGCGCTCAAGCGGGAGCGCGGGCGCCGCGGTCTGGTCAATGTTCAGGAGCTGAGGCGCAGGTCGAATGCCGAAGTGCGGATACTCGACGATTACGAAGACCGAGCCAAGCTCTCGGTCGACGCGCGGCTGGTGATCCTGGCGCAGCGCCTCGCCGCCCGCCTTTTGACAAACGATTCCGGCCTCGGGCAGGTGGCGCGCGTGCAGGGCGTGCAGATTCTCAACCTCAACGACCTGGCCGACGCCATGCGGCCCGAAGTGCTTGTTGGCGATGTGATCGAAGTAGATCTGGTGAAGCGAGGCAAGGACGACCACCAAGCTGTGGGCTATATGCCAGACGGAACCATGATTGTGGTGAACAATGCCGCCAAACAGATCGGTTCCCACATGGAGGTGGTCGTTGCATCCGTGATCCAGACGGCTTCAGGGCGAATGATTTTCTCCGATCCCGCGTCGGCCGCCGGGAACGGGAAGAATGTGGGCGGTGCCGCGTGATGGTGCCAAAGGTGCGCGGGTAGGGCTTTGGATGCAGGGGAGGGCCGGGATCGTGCGGAACGGAGTGCCTTCGTTTTCCATGGTCGCACGTTCGCGGCCAGGCCCCCCATTCGATGCATCACCATACTTCGTGGCAAGGAATCCGGCGGCCGTGGAGGCGGCAATGCCATGATTGGACGGGAGCCAACCCGGCGCTTTGGCGGCCATGAAATGCCAATTTTGAAAATTTGATATTGATCTTCATCCGGTTTTGCACATCTTGGGATGTGGCGGACAGGAGCCTGCCTTTTCGACCGGGCCCTCGCACCCGCGCCACACAGCAATGCCATGACACCCGTATCCGTAGATCGTCACAATGAAATTGTCCGGGCCGCCTATTTGAGCCGCGGCTTCACCTCCAGCGAGGCGGAGGACGCCGTGCGCCTTTGCGAGTCGGCGAGCCGCCATGGCATCCGGACTCACAACGCGCTCAAGGCGCTGCATCTCGACGACCATTTCGGATCCAAAGCCGGAGGTTGCGTGCCGGGGGCGGATGTGCGGGAGATGCCGTCCCGATTCGATGCGGTGCGCTGCTGGGATGCGCGTCTGAAGCTGGGGCAAAGCGTGGCTTTTCAGGCGATGGAGACCTGTATCGAGCTGGCCGACAAGTACGGCAGCGGCACCGTGGCCGTGGACAATGCCTTCCACTATCTCTGGGGCGGCGGCTATGTGATCGATGCGGCGAAGCGGGGCTACATTGCCTACACCAACTGCACCTCGACCTTGTGCGAGGTGGTGCCTCCCGGCGGAAAATTCCCGGTGTTGGGCACGAATCCGCATTCGTGGGGGCTGCCCACATGCGATGCCCTCGGCTACCCGGTTTGCATCGATTGGGCGACTTCCACCGTGGCGATGGGGCGGGTGCAGCAATTTCTTCGCGAGGGCAAGCCGTTGCCGTCGGGTGCGGCGGTGGACGCGGATGGCGAGCCGACCACTGATCCTGCGGCGGTGCGTTACCTGCTTCCCTTTGGAGCCCACAAGGGTTACAGCCTGGCCCTGCTCAACGAATTGATGGCCGCGTTCATTGGCGGGTCACTGCCCAGCCTGCGCGGGCTGCCGGAGAAGAAGACCGGTGGCGAAAAGACAAGCGCCGCCTTTTATTTCCACGTCGTCCACCCCGAGGCACTGGCCAGCGGGTTGTTTGCCGAAGGGCGAAGCCAGGCGGAAAATGTGAAAGCGGTGCTTCAGGACATTCTCGGCCACGGCAACGAGCAATGCATCATCCCCGGGCAGTTCGAGGCGGAAGCGGCGGCGGAATCGGAGAAAGCCGGGGGCCTGCTTTTCACCGATGCCGAGATCGCCGGGTTCAACGAACTTGCCGCCGGTCTCGGCGTCGCTCCACTTCGCGAAAGCCGCCGGGCTTCATGAACCACAGACCAGTGCCTATCCGTATTGCCTGCGACTGCAAAACCGTTTTCCTTCCCATGTTTGATCCCGACTTCCTGCTTGATACACCTTTCGCGCGCCGCCTTTATCACGAAACGGCGTCTGACCTGCCGCTCATCGACTACCATACCCACCTCGACCCGTGCGAGATCCTCGCCGATCGCAGGTTTCAAAACGCCACCGAATTGTGGCTTGAGGCGGACCACTACAAGTGGCGTCTCATGCGCGCCAATGGCGTGCCCGAGGAGTTGGTGACGGGTGACGCGGCTCCGCGTGAAAAATTCCGGGCACTGGCGGGCACCCTGCGGAGGGCATACGGACATCCGGTTCATCATTGGTGTCACATGGAATTGCAGCGGGTTTTCGGCATTGCCGAATGGCTGGACGAACGCAATGCCGACCGCATCTACGACCGCATCGAGGAGGCACTGGCAAGCGATCCCTCGCACAGCGCGCGCGGGTTTCTCCGGCGCTTCCGCACGGAGGCGGTGTGCACCACCGATGATCCAGCCGATCCGCTGGACACCCATGTGGCCTGCGCGCGGGAAGTGGCCGACATCGCGATCTACCCGACCTTTCGCCCGGACAATGCGCTGCGACTCGACGCGCCGGATCTGTTCAACGCGTGGGTCGTGCGCCTAGCGGAAACGTCCGGGGTGGAAATCGGCGATCAACTCGACACGCTGGCCGCCGCGCTGGATTCGCGGCACGAGGCTTTCCACAAGGCGGGATGCCGCCTTTCCGACCACGGGCTGCCAGTGGCTCCCGCCGTGCGATCGGACGATGCGGCGGCGGCCCGCGCCTTCGCCAGTGCCCGCCAGGGGGCTTCGCCAGAAGCCGGGGAGCAGGCGGCCTTCGCCGATTGGTTGCTTCGACTGACGGCGGCCATGAACCACCGGCGCGGATGGACGACGCAGCTTCATCTCGGGCCGGTGCGCAATCCGAACAGTCGCATTTTCGCGATCAAGGGACCCGATGCCGGCACCGATACAATGAGCGACGCTGTGCAGTCGGGTGCGTTGCTGGCGTTTTTAGAGAAATTGAGTGCCGCCGACATCCTACCGCGAATCATCGCCTACAACCTTAACCCCAACGACAACACGGCGCTGTGTGCCGCTTTGCAGAGCTTCCAGGACGGCAGTGAACCGGGAAAACTTCAGTTCGGCGCGGCCTGGTGGTTCAACGACCACCTCGCGGGCATGCGCGCCCACTATGAGACGCTGGCCGCGCAGGGCCTTTCCGGACGCTTCGTCGGTATGCTCACCGACTCGCGCAGCCTCGTCTCCGGTGTGCGCCACGAACTGTTCCGACGGCTGATTTGCTCCATCGTCGGGCGCGATGTCGAGGCGGGGTTGATGCCCGGAGGGGAGGAAGCTGCCTGTCACGTGGCAAACATTTGTTATCATAACGCGCGTCATTACCTCGGGCTGCCCTGCCACCAGGGCGGCGGTGGGTGATTGGCGTGCGGCGAAAAGAGCACCGCAGAGTGCCTGAACCATTGGAATCAGAGCAGAACCTGAAACACGATATAGAAATGAGCGAGAAACGGAAACCATTTGATTTGCAAGGCCTCACCGCCGTGGTGGTGGGGGGGACTGGTGTGTTGTGCGGCGCGATCGCGGCGGGTATGGCGGCAGCCGGTGCCCGGGTGGTGCTGGTCGGCAGGTCGGCTGAGAAGGGCGCGGCCGCAGTCGCCAAGATCGAAGCAGCGGGCGGGGCCGCCCGCTTTGCCGCCGCCGATGTATCGAACCGAACCGATCTCGAGGCCCTGCTGGTCGATGTGCTTGCCCACGAAGGGCAGGTGGACATTCTCGTGAATGGAGCGGGTGTGAACTCGCCCACGCCAGTGCTCGATATCGACGACGTGGAATTCGCCCGTATTCTCGACATCAATCTTGGTGCGGTGCTGCGGTCGTGTCAGATTTTCGCCGGCCATTGGATCAAGGC
>SLCJ01000360.1 GCA_007125835.1 Verrucomicrobiales bacterium
GAACTGCACAAAGCGACTGCACAGAATGCGAGCAATGAAAGAACAAATAACCTGATTTTTGATTTCATTTTTCAAATCCTCCTGCACCCGAGCCGGAAAATGGGGCCGATCGCGAGGGCGCTGGTTTTGCCGAGGATATGGATTTTCCCCCGGCTTGACAAGGTTTTTTCGGCGTGGTTGCGTCTAGGCGGCGTCCAGGCTCTCGCGCATCGCTCAAGATAGAGGGCTGGCTCTATCCCCCCGAAAAAGCGCGAGAGGACTCGCGCACCCCAAGACGCTGGCGCGCCGTGGCGCGTTGCTTGGTGGGGCGGGGTCTTCTGGATCTGAAGCGGCTTGGAATTCCGCGCTCTTGAGGCAGATTGGGTTCCGCGCGGCAGCGACGCGCGTAGCCATCTGCCATGCCCGAGTCCACCGAGTCAGACACCATCACCCCGCAGCGTCCGCGCGGCGGCGGAGCGCCGACGGAACTCGGCGGGCGTCTGGCGGGGCTGAGCATTCCCAGGCAGGTGTTTGTGTTGGCGATCTGGCCGCTGCTGGAGCAGTTGCTCGGGTTCGCCGTGGCGGCCACCGATCAGGTGCTGGCCGGGCGGTTTGATGCGGCGGTGCGCATGGACACTCTTGATGCGCTGGCGGTGGGCGGGTATTTCTCGTGGCTGTTGATGATCCTGCAGGGCGCGGTGGGCACCGGCGGGCTGGCCTTGATTTCGCGGTCCACGGGTGCCGGGGACCACGGTCTGGCGCGGCGGGCGCTGGGTCAGGCATTGGTTCTCGGCACGGCAGTTGGTTTTGTGGTGATGCTTGTTTCGCTGCCGCTGCTGCCGCTGCTGGTGCGCGCATTCGGGCTGGAGGGCGAGGCGGCGGACCTCGGCGTGGCCTACCTGCGCATCGTCTGCCTGTCCGCTCCGTTCACAGGTTTTCTGTTGGCCGCCACCGCCGGGCTGCGCGGCTCGGGCGATACACGCACGCCGTTTTTCATCATGACGGTGGTCAATCTGGTCAACATCGGCTTCAGTTGGCTGTTCACCTTTGGTCCCGAGCCTTTCGGCGGGCATGGCGTGCAGGGCTTGGCGGCGGGCACCGTGGTGAGCTGGGTGGTGGGGGCCGTGCTGGCGGGTGTGGTGCTGGCATGGAGCAGGGCTGATTTCCGCCTCGAACGCACCCACCTGAAACCGCATGCCGAAACCCTGCGCCGGATCATCCGCGTGGGTCTGCCCTCGGCGGTGGAGGTGAGCGGAATGTGGCTGATCAATGCGTGGCTGCTGCGCCTGATCGCCTCGCTGCCCCAAGAGGGTTCCCTGGGCACACACATGATCGCGATCCGAATTGAGAGCCTGTCGTTTCTGCCCGGATTCGCCCTCGGTGCGGCATCGGCCACGCTGGCCGGGCAATATCTCGGCCTGGGCGATCGGTCGCGCGCCGGACGCGCCGCGCTGGTGGCGTGGATTTACGGGGGAGTGCTCATGACGGTGCTCGGCGTGCTGTTTCTCGTGTTTCCGGCGCAGCTCATCGGGCTGGTGGTGCCGGACAGCCCGGTGCACGTCGAGCTGGGAGTGCCGCTGCTGATCCTCGCCGGGGTGAGCCAACCCTTCCTGGCCACGGTGCTCATTTTGAAACACACCTTCCGGGGCACCGGCGACACCCGGGCGGTGATGCGCATTTCCTACACCAGCATGATCCTTTTCCGTGTCGGTGCCGCGACACTGGTTTACCACACGATGGAGGACGGATTGTTCTGGATCTGGGTGTGCATGACGCTCGATCTCGTTGTCCAAGCCATCGTGTTTTCGCGCCGCTTCTTCAAAGGGGATTGGCAGTTGGCAAAAGTGTGATTCATTGACCGCATGAGCCGCCCCTCCCACCCGCCACCCGAGGAATGCCCGGTCTGCGGCGAACCGGTGCCGCGCCGGGCGCTGGCATGCCCGCACTGCGGAGCAGACGAACGGAGCGGATGGAACGAGAATGATGCGCTCTACGACGGGCTCGACCTGCCAGGCAGCGGTGATGATGAGGGGGACTGGGACTATGAGGACTTCAAGAAGCGGGAGTTTGGCGGCGGCAGGTTGAAGCCGCAGGGAGTCTCCTGGTGGTGGTGGCTGGCAGCGCTGCTGGTCGCCCTGGCGTTCCTGGCCCGGATTTTCTGATCCTGAAGCACACAGGCCCACCACTTGCGCCTGCATGTGTCTTGTTTCCATATCAACTTGGCGGCCATAGCATGACCAAGGATCAATCGCATCAAATTATCGTGGTGGGCGGCGGTGTGATTGGATTGTGCATCGCGCTGGAAGCGAGACGCCGGGGACTTGAGGTAACCCTGCTGCGGCGCGAACAAGAAGACGGCGAGGACACCTGCTCGAACGGCAATGCAGGCATGGTAGTGCCGAGCCACTTCGTGCCCCTGGCTGCTCCCGGAATGATCGCCAAAGGGATGCGCTGGATGCTCAATCCGGAAAGCCCCTTTGAACCGCGTAGCCTGCTAATGATGTGTCACACGCCCGAGGGGCTGGCGCGGAAAACCACGGTCGCCGCCGAAGCCAAGAAGCTCGGTCTTGAAGTGCTCATTCTTCAACCGCGAGGGCGTGCAAGCCCTCAATCCGAATGTCACCCTCGATGCCACCGGCGCCGTGCACTACCTGCAGGACGCGGCACTGGCCCCCGGCGCTTTCGTCGCCGCCCTGCTTAGCCATGCCCACGCCGCCGGGTTGAAAATCAAATCGCGAATCGAGATCACGGACGCCCGACGTTCTGGAAACCACATCCAGTCGCTCGTGGCAGGCGGGCGGCATTTCGCCGCCGATGAATTCGTCATCGCCGGTGGCGTGTGGACGGCACGCCTTCTCACACGCACGGGGATCGACCTGCCCATGCAACCAGGCAAGGGCTATTCGCTCACCCTGGACAACCCGCCGGAAATGCCCTCGGTCTGCTCCATCCTCAGCGAGGCCCACATCGCCTTGACGCCGATGGGCCGCTCCCTGCGGGTCGCAGGCACGATGGAAGTAGGAACCTGGGATATGAAAGTGCGCGACGGTCGCGTGCGCGGCATCCTCCGCAGGCGGCAGCGTTTCTTTCCCAAACTCGAACCCAAGTTGTTCGAAGGCGTCACTCCATGGGCCGGCCTGCGCCCTGTCTCCCCGGACGGCCTGCCCTACATCGGCCGCCGGCACGGCACCGGCAACCTGACCGTTGCCACCGGCCACGCCATGATGGGACTCAGCCTGGCTCCGGTCACCCGTCGGCTGGTCGGAGAAATTCTGGAAGGAAAGCAGCCGCGTCCTAGTGCACAGGCGCTCGATGCCGCGCGCTTCAGCCGCCGCCGCTGAAGAGATTCGCCACCACACCCCCACACCCCGACAGGCACCATCTCAGACATCCTTGGTGCCTTGCGACGCTTCCCCCTTGCAGCCCGTCCAATCCTCGGGCAGTGTTTCCCCCCATGGCTCGATCCTCCAATCTTACAATGTGCAGCTTCTGCGGCAAAAGCCAGTCGGAAGTGCGCAAACTCATTGCCGGACCCGGCGTCTACATCTGCGACGAGTGCATCACCGTATGCAAACACATCCTCGACAAGGAATTGAAAGACGATTCGGCTCCGATGTCGGCTCCGGACTTCGCCCTGCCCACCCCCCGCCAGATCAAAGAGAGTCTCGACGAACATGTCATCGGCCAGAACCATGCCAAGCGAGTGCTGTCAGTAGCCGTGCACAACCACTACAAGCGCTTGTTCGGACCGCTGGACTCGCGCGCCTCCTCGGGCAAGACGGCGGCAGCCCTCAAGGCATTTGAGGACGTGTCGCTGGACAAAAGCAACGTCCTCCTGCTCGGCTCTACAGGGTCCGGAAAAACCCTCCTCGCGCGCACCCTGGCGCGCCTGCTCGACGTGCCGTTCTGCATTGTCGACGCCACCACCCTCACCGAGGCCGGCTACGTCGGCGAAGATGTCGAAAACATCATCCTGCGGCTGGTGCAGTCCGCCGACTACGACATCAAGCGCGCCGAACGCGGGATCATCTATGTGGACGAAATCGACAAAATTTCCCGCAAGACCCAGAACGTCTCGATCACCCGCGACGTCAGCGGCGAGGGCGTGCAGCAGGCGCTGCTCAAGATCATCGAAGGATCCATCTGCAACGTACCGCCCCAGGGCGGGCGCAAGCACCCACAACAGGAATACATCCAGGTAAACACCGAAAACATCCTCTTCATCTGCGGTGGCGCCTTCGTCGGCGTCGACGAAATCGTCCAGCGCCGCCTCGGACGCAACGTGCTCGGCTTCGGGGCCGAGGCCGGCCGCCGCGAAGAGGAGACAGCCGAAACCAACATCCTCCGCAAAGTGCAGCCCGAGGACCTGCTTCAGTTCGGCATGATCCCGGAATTCATCGGCCGCCTGCCCGTGATCTCAACCCTCGATCCGCTCACCGAAGAAGACCTCGTGCGCATCCTCACCGAGCCGAAAAACGCCATGGTCCGCCAATACCAGAAGCTCATGGCCATGGAGTCGGTGAAATTGGAATTCACCAAAGACGCCCTCGAAGCATTGGCCCGCGAAGCCGTGCTTCGCGGCACCGGTGCCCGCGCCCTGCGCTCAATCCTCGAAAGCCTCATGCTCGATGTAATGTTCGAAATTCCAGGCAACAAGGAAAGCGGCAAACTCGTGATCAATGCCGACGTCGTCGAGGGACGCAAGAAACCAACACTCGAGAGCGGGTCGCGTAGCGGCAAGGGAAACAAAGACGCCGCCTGACCCGGAGGGCAAGCACTCACCGAGGAGGTGTTCCGCGCTGCGCTTCAGATCAAAGAACAATACGGAATTTCCTATTGGGACGCGGCGATTGTCGCGGCTGCGGTTGAGCTTGGCTGCCATACGATTTACTCGGAAGATCTCAGTCACGGTCAATCGTATGCGGGCATTTTAGTCGCCAATCCTTTTGAGTAGCGGGATTCGACAAGAGCCGCACCCGTGCAAGGCCAGATGGGCCCTGGTCGGTCCGCGGACTTTAGTCCGCCAGAGCGATCCTCCACACTCACCAAAAGCCCAAGCCACCCAGGCTCCACCGGGCAAGCTTCTCCTGTGCCACCCAACAAGAATTTCCCGGGGTTGCGGTGTATGCCGCAACCCCGGCCTTTGAAACGTGCCTAAACTTTGCCCTGCCTAAACTTTGCCTGCCTAAACTTTGCCTGCCTAAACTTTGCCTGCCTAAACTTTGCCCGCCAATATTTATTTGAAATTATCCCCAAAGAATTTCGCCTCAAAATCCTCTCGAAATCGCCCCCTCGGGCCCGGCAGGAAAATTCCGCCGAACCATAGACGTCCAAAAGCCTTTGGCACTGCCAATAGCGTGTCACCCCACCCAACAACCTGCTCCCAACAGCCAATAAAACCGGACCGGGAGAATCGATATCGAAATCGGGATCGAAATCGATCTGTAGGACCGCCAGGCCTAAGGCACGCCAGCCACCAGCCAGTGGGGGCGGTTTAAAACCGCCCCCCAACCATCTCACCCATGTTCTGACCGCATCGATCAACCGTCGATCACCGATCACCGAGCGCGCGGCGCAACCGAATCACCGAACGCCTCAGCGCCCCGTCGTTTTCCCGATCCCCAAAACCACTGCTGACCCGCAACCCGCGCCGCCGCCGCCAGGCTTGCCGCACTTCCTGCCACCCGCCAATAAAGCCGTCCATACCCACTCATCACCCGCTCCCATTCCTCCACCTCCACACGCATCCCTTCCAGCACAGGCAA
>SLCJ01000235.1 GCA_007125835.1 Verrucomicrobiales bacterium
CCCAGCGGACGCATCAATTCCAAACTGTCGCGCAAACCAAACGCCACCCCTTCCAGCACCGCCCGTGCAATATGCTCGCGCCCGTGGCGCAACGTGAGACCCACCAGCCCGCCTCGAGCCAACGGGTCCGCATGAGGACAACGCTCACCCGCCAAATAGGGCATGAAAGACAACCCCTCACACCCGGCCGGAGCCTTCGCCGCCAGAGCGTCCAGCTCACGGAAAGAAAGCCCGGGGAAAACCTTGTCGGCTAGCCACTGATACGACCCCGCCGCCGACAACATCACCCCCATCAAATGCCACCTGCCCGGCACCGCGTGGCAGAAAGCATGCAAACGCCCCCCGGGATCGCTCTGGAAGGTTTCACTGTGCGCAAACACAACCCCGCTCGTCCCTAACGTCACCGAAATCCTCCCCTCACGCACGATCCCGCATCCCACCGCACCCGCAGCCTGATCACCCGCACCCGCCACAATGGGCAAGCCCTCAGGCAAACCCGTCGCCGCCGCCCCCGCAGCCGAGACACGCCCCGCTACCGCCGCCGACTCCACCACCTCCGGCAGCCACTCCATTTCCGCGCCCGCTGCCGCCACCAGCTCGCCACACCAAGTCCGCCGCCCCACATCCAGCATCCCGGTCCCCGAGGCATCCGCCACATCCGTCGCAAACACACCCGACAGCCGATACCGGATATAATCCTTCGGCAAAAGAACACGGGCCATGTCCTTGTGGACATCCGGCCTGTGCTTGCGCAGCCAGCGGACCTTCGGTGCCGTGAACCCGGCCAGCATGCGGTTGCCACTCCGCTCGATCAATCGCTCCACACCCACCTCCTCCTCGATCTCCCGGCACTCCTCACCCGTTCGCTGGTCATTCCACATGATACACGGGCAAACCACGCGGCCATGGCGGTCCAACGCCACCAAACCATGCATCTGCCCCGTCAACCCAATCGCCCGCAGCCGGTCCCGATCAATCCCTTCAAGCAACTGCGACAACGCCGCCACCACACCATCCCACCAATCCCCCGGATCGCTCTCCGCCCAAAGCGGGCGCGGCGTCGCAAATCCATGCGACGCATCCGCCGTGCGCAGCACCGAACCATCGGCCCTGGCGAGCAGCACCTTCACGCCGGATGTCCCGACATCCACACCAATCACCAACTCGCCGTCCTCGGTCTTCATTCGGACTCAGATAAATTCGTTGATCAGATTTTCCAGCATCTCCTGGCGACCGGAAGCAAGCTCCGGCTCAGGATGGGCCGCCGCATGCGCCGCCAACTCCTCAAACCCCACGGCACCACTCTCAATCTGCGCCCCGATCCCACTGTCCCACGAGGCATAGCGCTGCTTGCGAAACTGCTCCAACCGGCCGTCGGCACGAATCGCCGCTGCAATCTTGAGTCCCCGCGCAAACGCATCCATGCCGCCCACATGCGCGTGAATCAAATCAACCGGCTCAAACGATTCACGCCGCCGCTTCGCATCGAAATTCAATCCCCCGGGCGCCAGCCCACCGGCAGAAAGCACCGAAAGCATCACCTTCGTGGTCTGGTAGATATCCGTGGGAAACTGATCCGTATCCCAGCCCAGCAACTCATCGCCCCGATTCGCGTCGATGCTGCCCAACGCGCCCGCAGCCGCCGCAACCTCCAGCTCGTGCTCAACCGAATGCCCGGCCAGCGTGGCATGGTTGGTTTCAATATTCAGTTTGAAGTGCTCAAGCAGGTCATACTCACGCAGGAAATTCAGACACGCCGCCGCATCCGAATCATACTGGTGCTTGGTCGGCTCTTTCGGCTTCGGCTCGATGTAAAACTGACCGGCGAAACCAATCCTCTTCTTGTGCTCCACCGCCATGTGGAGAAACGCCGCCAAATGATCCAGCTCACGCTTCATGTCGGTATTCAGCAGTGTCGAGTATCCCTCGCGCCCGCCCCAGAACACATACCCCTCGCCTCCAAGCCGATGCGTCACCTCCAACGCCTTCTTCACCTGCCCCGCCGCATACGCGAACACCCCCGCCTCGCAACTCGTCGCCGCGCCATGCGCGTAGCGCGGATGCGCAAACAAACACGCCGTCCCCCACAGCAATTTCCTGCCATGCTCATCCTGCAAGCGCGCGAACTCCTCCACCACTTCGTCAAGCATGCGATCACTCTCCGCAAGCGATGCCCCCTCCGGCGCGATATCCCGATCGTGAAAACAATAATAGTCGATCCCGCACTTCGCCAGAAACTCGAAAAACACCCGCGCCCGCACCTTGGCATTCTCCACAGTCGTCGAACCATCGTCCCACGGCATGCGCGCCGTGACCGGCCCGAATGGGTCCGACAATTCATTGCGCATCGTGTGCCAGTAGCAACTGGCAAACCGCAAATGCTCGGCCATCGTCTTCCCCTCCACCACATCTTCGCGATTGTAATGCTTGAAGGCAAACGGATCACGACTCTCCGGCCCTTCATACCGAATGGCTCCGACCTGGGTAAAATACTCGCTCATCGCTGGATTGTGCAGGATTAATGGAACGCTTTCAAGGAAATTCTTGGTTCGAAAGGGAAACCAGGGCAACCGGGAAACCAAGCTTAAAATCGGGTTCGGGGTGCCATCCCCACCTTCACCTCACCAATCCAGGTATCTTTGTCCTTTGCCACAAGAAAAACATGCTTGTCTTGGATGAAACACGGGGGAAAGATACCCTCGCTTCCTATCGTATGGGCGTCAGTCATAGTGCTCACTCCAGATGCTCGCTCCCGGTCCCAAGCACCCCGGGCACTTAACCATCAAACCCTAACTCTTGTTAAACAAAAAACATGACCAAACGCCGCACCCTTCTGAAAACCGGCCTGCTCTCCGGACTCGCCCTCGCCACCCCCCGGTGGGCCCGCGCCACCACGCCAAACAACCGCATCCAAATCGGCATCATCGGCTGCGGCGGCATGGGCATGCAAAACATGCGCACCTTCCTCGGCCTCGAAGACGCGCAAGTCACCGCCGTCTGCGACGTCGATAAAAACGCCGTCCAAGCCGCGCGCCAGCTCGTCAACGAGCGCTACAACAACAGCGACTGTGCCGCCTACTCCTGCCACCGCGACATGCTTGAAAAAGGCGGGCTCGACGCCGTATGCATCAGCACACCGGACCACTGGCACGCTGCCATCGGCATCGACGCCGCGCAAGCCGGATGCGACATCTACGGCGAAAAACCCTTCACCTGGGGGCTGGCCGAAGGACGCCTCCTCATCGACGCCCTCACCCGCCACAACCGCATCTGGCAAACCGGTTCCTGGCAGCGCTCTGCCAACGAGTTCCGCCGCTTCCACGCGATCATCCGCCAGGGTGTACTGGGCCGCATCGACCGCGTCGAATGCGGCACCCCTTCCGGGATGAGCGTCCAGCAACATGTGCCCGCCGAAAACGTCGCCGCACACATCGGCACCCCACCGCCCCACCTCGATTGGGAGGCATGGTGCGGCCCTGCCGGCGAAACCCCTTACCACCCCCTACTCCACCCTTGGAACTGGCGCTGGCACACACGCTTCGGCGGCGGCCAACTCCTCGACTGGGTCGGACACCACGTCGACATCGCCATGTGGGCGCTCGACCTCGGCCACACCGGCCCGGTCGAAATCTCAGGCTCCGGCTCCCGCGTCACACACGACTTCTTCGACGTGCTTGACCACTACCAATACACCGGCACCTTCGCCAACGGCACCAAAATCGAGGTGCGCAGCGACTTCCTCGGCACCCGCATCTCAGGCGAAAACGGGTGGATCCACGTCGACCGCGGACGCCTCGAAGCCTCCGACCCCGCGCTCATCGCCAGAGACCAACTCCCCGACGACTACAACCCACGCCCGCCCAGCCACTGGCAGGACTTCCTCAATGCCATCCGTTCGCGCGGCGCCACCGCCACGCCCGCCGAATGCGCCCACCGCGCTGCCTCCTTCGGCATGCTCGCCATGGTCGCCATCGACCTTGGCCGCACCCTCAAATGGAACCCGGAACAGGAATCCATCCTCGGCGACGACGAAGCCGCCACACACCCGAGACTCTCCTCCCGCATCCCTTCCTGAGACACCCGCCGCCAAAAGGTCCTCACTTTTCAGCCGCAGCCGAGCCCAGATGGCAAAGGTTATCTACGATCCACAGACTACCGGGCTGATCTCTGCCCGCACGACATGGTCGCTTGGGCGGCGCGACGAAGCCGTCGAGGGTTTCCGCAGCGAAGCGCGCAAAACACCCTTCAATCTTGCCGCACAGCTCGACTTCGCACGAGCTCTTGGCAGTGTTTACCGGCATCGCGACGCGCGACGCGCCCTGGCTCGCCTGAATTCCTATCGGCGCAGCCTGCCACAGCTTGATCTGTTAATCGGGCAGGTGGCCCGCGAGATTCTTCTTCCAGATCTGGCGCGAACGCATTTCGAACGTTTTCTCAAAAGGCAGCCTGATTCGCCGGACGGCTGGCTGGAGCTTGGCCATCTGCTGGAGCATTTCGGCGAGTATCCACAAGCACTCGATTGCGCGGAACGGGTGGCCCGCCTTACCCCCTCCTCACCGCTGCCGATCCTGTTGCGCGCCAGTGTGCTGTCCCACCTCGGCCGAAGCGACGAGGCTCGTGGTGATTATCAAAGCCTCTTGGCAAGGGCGCGCCTTGCCGATGGGTTGCGGCAGCGTGCAAGCAAGGAGCTGGCCTCCTTACTCGACGCCTCAGACACCGCCAGTGCGCTCGAGCTGGTCGATGGAGTCAACCGCACGATTTGGCAGGCCCATCCCGACATGATCGATCGAGGGCGCCTTGCATTGGAGACCAACTTCGGGTTTGTCGATGGGCTGGATGCGGAATTCGCACAGACGCTGATCGGCGATTCGCCGCCGGACCACCCTCGCCTTGCCTTCTTGATCGGGTTTGCTCGCTCGGGCACCACCTTGTTGGAAAAACTCCTGGCCGCATCCCCGGAAATTGCCGACGCCGAGGAACTCGATCTTTTCGGTCAAGTCGTTCAGCCCGCCCTGGTCGGAACCCTCAAACAGGCGACGAGGTCCGATGACAACGCCCGCGACGCCGTTTCCTATCTTAGAGAAAGATATCTTGCGGGCATCAGGGGCTACCTGGGTATCGGCGACGAGCGCTGGCTCATCGACAAAAATCCGTCCAACACCCAGCTCTGCGAATCGATCTTCCGGGTTTTTCCCAAAGCACGTTTCCTGGTCATGCTGCGCGATCCGCGCGACACGATGATAAGCGTATGGTTCCAACATTTTCCCCCGAACCCGGAAAGCGTGCAGTTTCTCAATTGGGAGAATCTTGCCCGCCATTACGTCAAGGTCATGAGCCGGTGGCTGCGCCTGCGCGACATGCTGCCGCCCGACCAATGGCGGGAGGTGCGCTACGAGTCGATGGTAAAAAATCCGGAAGCCGAAATGAAATCCCTCGGTGCCTGGCTGGGTGTCGAGGGCCCTGACAGCCCACAGCAGGGGCAGCCAACGGGATTCGTTCGCTCTCCGAGCCACGCCGCAATCCGCCAACCGATGCACCAAAACAGAATCGGCCGATGGAAGCGCCCCGGTTTTGCCGAACGCTTTGACGACAGGCTCCGCAGTATTCTCGAGCCCACCCTGACGGCGCTTGGATTTGCCTGGGACGAATAAAATAATTCGCCCGCGCCTCCCTAGGAGGCGCGGGCGAGAAACAAATCAAGATGCC
>SLCJ01000290.1 GCA_007125835.1 Verrucomicrobiales bacterium
CGGTGGATTGTGTTGTCGTTGATTCGGGTGCTTGGCTATTTCGCGCTTGGGGCACGTTTTCAAGGTGGCGAGGGAAAGCAATCACGCAAGTTGTAACACTCCGAGATTGCAAGCAACCGGCAATGACACCCCAAGTGGCGTCCGCCGGAGACTGAGGTCCGATGCTCCCCGAATTCTATTCGATGACAATTTCCTCCGGCTTGAAATCCACCTTTGGGTATCCTAACCTGAGCCGATCAAGCGTGTCGACAACGATGCGTGCGGCGACCACGTTCCGATACCATTTGCGGTCTGCGGGGATCACATGCCAGGGGGCGAAGGGCGTGCTGGTCTTGGCAATCAGATGGCTGTAGGCATCGAGAAAATCACCCCAGCGCTTGCGGTCGGCCAAATCCTCGGGATGGAATTTCCAGTGCTTGCGAGGATTGCTCAGGCGGCTTTCAAGGCGGCGCTTCTGCTCTTCGGCACTGATGTGGAGGAAAAATTTAATCACCACGGTGTTTTCATCGGCGAGCATGCGCTCAAACTCCACAACGTGCCGATAGCGTCTCTTCCACACATTGTCGGGAAACAGCTGTTTTACCCTCACAGCGATGATGTCCTCATAGTGGCTGCGGTTGAACACGGCGATATGGCCGTTGGCCGGGCAGTGACGGTGGATGCGCCAGAGAAAGTCGTGGTCCAGCTCTTCGGCCGTGGGGGCCTTGAAAGGGGTGACGGTGACGCCTTGGGGATCCAAGTGCGCGAACACATGGCGCGCCAGCCCGTCCTTGCCGCCGGTGTCCATGGCCTGCACCACCACCAGCACCTTGAACTTGCGCCCGGCAAATAGAAGGTGCTGCTGCTCCTTAAGCCGCTCCCGCAACGCCTCAAGCACGGGAACATGGTTCTCCTTCGTCAGTTCCGGGTAGGCGCGCGGGTCGCGGGTGGAGAGCTTTGCAAGATTCAACTTGGAATCGGGGGGGATCTGGTAGAGGTCCATAGTCTGCAAGATTTTCGGGAAGCCCGACCCTAAACGCAACCCGAAAGACCTCCTTTTTTTAAAAACAGACATCCAAATAAATTTGCAATTCTTTTGAATCCATGCTATTCTTGATTTCAATATAGATTCCAGCCATGCCGCAAGCCCGCAAAGTCATTGTCGATGAGTCCATTCCGCAGGTGTTTCACTGTGTGAGCCGTTGTGTGCGGCGGGCGTTTTTGTGCGGGGAGGATGCGTATTCGGGCCGCAGCTACGAGCATCGGCGGGGGTGGGTGCGGGATCGCTTGCGGGAGTTGAGCGAGGTTTTTGCAGTTGATGTGTATGCTTACGCGGTGATGAGCAATCATCTGCATGTGGTGCTGCGCACGGATGCTGAGCGGGCGGGGGATTGGAGCGCGGAGGAGGTGGTGCTGCGGTGGCGGTCGATTTTTCCGGAGATGCGCGATGAGAACGGGGCTCCTGTGCTGCCTGAGGGTGAGGAGCTTGCACGTCAGGCGGGGAATGCGGAAGTGGTGGGGAAGTGGCGGGGTCGTTTGGCCAGTGTGAGCTGGTTGATGCGTTGTTTGAACGAGAAGATTGCGCGTCGGGCAAACAAGGAGGACGAGTGCAAGGGACGGTTCTGGGAGGGGAGGTTTCGGTGTCAGCGTATCGAGGACGCGCAGGCGCTGCTGGCGTGCATGGTTTATGTGGATCTCAACCCTGTCCGAGCCGGGATCGCCGAGGGTTTGGCGGAGAGTGATTTCACCAGCGTGCAGGATCGTGTGTGTGCGAAGTTTGGGCGGGAAAAGGTGGCCAAAGCGCCGCGTAGGCCCAATGAGAAGCAGCGTGAGGAGTTGGAGAAGGCGCGAGAGGAGAGTGGGCGGGATAAGTGGCTGGCCTCGATTGAGCGGGTGCGTTTGGGCGGCGTGTGCCGGGTGGCGGAGATGGTGGAGGGCAAGCGGGAGGTGCGCAAGGGAGAGAATCTTGCGTGGAAGATGGGCGAGGATGAGTATTTGAAGCTTGTTGAAGCCTCGGGGCGGTGTGTGAGGGGGGATAAGAAGGGGGCTTTGGGTGCGGAGGCTTTGCCAGTGCTGGAAGGGATGCGTGTGGAAGTGGAGGAATGGGAGCGGGTGATGAGTGGGTATGGTCGGCTATATTGGCTGGTGGCCGGCAGCGCGGCGAGCCTGGCGGCAGCAGCGCGAGCGGCGGGTCAGCAATGGTTCTGGGGGTCCGGGCGGCGGCGGGCTGCCGAGGTGTAGGGCAGCGCGGCCGGATTGAGCGGGCGGCTGGTTGGCTGAACGGTGACGAATGAGGGAAGGATGGGTCTCCTGGCGTTTCCTTGGGCCTGTGAGCGGGTATTATTGACCTATTCAGTGGTTTTGAAATGGCATTTGGCGGCATGAAGGGGGTGAGAGTTGATGTTGCGGCGAACTGAGGAGGCGAATGACTGAATAATTCCGGGCAGCGAGGGGTGCTCACAAGTCAAAGATTATTGGATGTCTAAATAAAGAAAGAGAATTGAGAGAATTGAGAGGAGAATTGAGTGAGCGGTTGAACGATGAGGTCGGCGGGGCGCGTAGTTGGGCAAAGGGCAAGACTTCCGCCCCTGCCGTGGGTTGAAGGTAAGAGACAGCGAATTGGGTTTGTTCTTCGCTTTCCCGTTCGTGTGCCTTACGTTACCCCGATGCCATCCCGCCGCCAACCATGACTCCCATTATGCGCCCGTTTGTTCGTCCTTTTGCCCTAGGTGCGTTCGCCGCCGGTTTGTTTGTTTTTGTCTCGGAATCCGCCGCCGTGCCGATGTCGGTCGGGGGTGGAGGTGCCGTGTTGCCGGATGATGCGCGGCATGGGGAGCCTGTGGCGCCGCAGGGGTGGCAGGTGGAGGGCAATCCCGACTTGATCCGCGCCTGGCGTGCGCCGGGTGGAGACGCTTTAGCGATTGCGGGCGATGTGGTTTTGGAAAGGCAGGTGACGGTGCCTCAGTTGCCCGAGGAGGCGCGGGCTTCGGAGTGGGCTGGCTGGGTGGGTGTGGGAGTCGAGGGTGTGGTGGGGCAGGGCGACGGTTGGGTGCGTCTTGAGTTGGTGGATGGCGAGGGCAGGGTGCGTGCGAGTCAGGAGGTGCTTTCGAACCGCGCGGCGACGGAAGCCGTGCGCGCCCGCTGGGTGGTGGAGGATGGGGGCGCTTCGCTGCCGAATCATCCGGCGAGGCACCTTGTGGACGGGGATTCGTCGACGGAGTGGCGGACGGAATCTGGAAGGAACCATCCCCATCACTTGGTTTTCGATTTTGGCGAGGAGAAGATGATCGAGGGGTTTCGCTATGTATTGCCTTCGGGCACGGACGGTCTGATTCGTGAGTGGGAGGTGTGTGTTTCCGAGGATGGGGAAAACTGGGAGCCGCTGGCGGACGGGGTTTTCTCCTACCAGTTATCCACGGTTGGCGAGCGCGAGGCGCGTTTTGAGAGGGTGGTGGGTGCCCGGTATGTCCGGTGGACGACGAACGGGGCGTATTTGAATTCTTCCGAGGCAAGGGCGGCGCTTCTCGAGCCCATGTTTGCGGAGGTGGAGCCGGAGCCGGATGTCAACCCGGCGCACACGGCCTGGGTGCGGCTTGAGCCATCGGATCTCGGCGACCTTGTGGGGTCCAACCTCACGTTGAGGGTGCGGCATGTGCGGGGGCGGCCGATTGTGCTGGGCAGTGCCCGGGGGTATGTGCTGCATCGCCGTCCTACCGAGGCTCAATTGGGGCGTGCCAATGGCAACAACGGTCCCGACAAGATTGGGGCGGGGGCCCTTGGATTCGATGCGCTTACGGAGCACGGGCAGACGGTTTTCACGATCATGGACGTGCGGTCGAATTCGCCGGCATCTGGTGCGGGGTTGCGCCAAGGGGATGTGGTGACGGCGGTCAACGGGCGGCCGATGCGACCGGCCAATCTGTGGGCTGGTTGGGATTGGTTCTATTACAGTCACGAGGCGGTGCTTGGGCGTGCGGTGTTGGAGGCGGCGGAGAAGCCGTCTCCTGCGGTGGTGCTGACGGTATTGCGTCAGGACGAGGAGGAAACACTCACGTTGAATTTGGGCAACCGTCCGATGCTGGGAGCCGGGTTTCCCTATGATGGCGAGGGAACCGCCGCCCTCTATGAGGATTTGATCCAATACGTGGTAAACGACCAGCACGACAATGGAAGCTGGCGTAACGACCGGCTCAAGACCTCGTTGGCGGGTCTCGGCCTGCTCGGCACCCGGGACACTTCCCACCGGCGGCGGATTCGCAATGCGGTGGACTGGTTGCTGGAAAGGCATCCGGACCCGACGCAGGAGACCGGTCTGGCCTTTTGGGGAATTGGGCACATGGGCACGTTTTTGGCGGAGTATCATCTGGCTACCGGTGACCGGCGGGTGGTGCCTTGGATTGAGTCGGCGATGGCGTGGCTTCCGACTGTGGCGCACATGAGTTCCTTCGGATATATGGGGCTTGGCCACGGGCCTGCGTATCTGCCTTACGACAACAAAGGATTGGTGGCTCCGGCTGCCCACCTGGCTGTGATGCATGCCTTGGGTGAGCAATTTGGCCTGCAGTCCGATTTTTGGTCGGTGATGTGGCCATACTTTGAGGATACCTGGTCGAACAGCGAGACGGGGGGGCACGGCGGGCTGGGGTATAATGCGTCGATGCGTGACCGCGATGAATTCTGGGCTCGCAGCGGGCTGATGGCCTCTGCATTGAATATCAGTGGCCAGCGCCACGACATGCAGGCGGGGCTCACGCGCATCATGCGTCTGCGTCACCCGTGGATGCGGAACAGTCATGCCTATGGCGAGCCGGGCGGGGCGTGGGGAATGATGACGTTGGCCGGGGTCGCACCCTCGCGTTACCGGGAAGTGATGGAGGATTGGGCGTGGAGTTTTGCGCTATCCTGGGAGCCGGGTTATGGATTGCGGTATTCCACGCCGCACATGGGTTCGCCCTACATGGGCGAGGATGAATTGATCAACCCTGCCTACCTGGCGGTGCTCAGCGTGCGCCATCGGGGTTTGTGGATTACGGGAGCGCGTGATCGCGGGTGGATGCGCGGAGGGGCTTCTCCGCAGCAGCGCGAGTCGCTGTTGGACCGCCTTGACGAGCCGGACGAGTCCGGTCTGGTGTCTATCGTGCAGGTGGTAGGGATTGGCGAGGGGAATGAGAATGCGATGCCGCAGGGTGCGGCGGCGCGGATGAGCCCGGTGCCTGCGGCGGAGGGGCATGGATATCCCGTGTCGTGGATCCTCGACTTCGGGGCCGAGGTGGAGGTTCATGGTCTTGAGATCGCATTTGATGCGACCCACGGCCAGCCTGCCGAACTGGCGCTGCGGAATGGTTTGCCCGAGGGAATGTGGGACGAGCCCGTGGCCGACCTGACCCTTCGCAGCGCTGTGGGCAGCGTGGCGGTGCCGCTTTCGCCACCGGTTCGCTCGCGGCGGTTTCTGCTGGAATCCGGCGGCGGCCACCTTGGCGAGGGCAATCCGTCGAGGCTTGTGGCGGTGCGGCTGATGTCGCCTCCTGGAGAGAGTGCGTCCCCCTCGGACTCCGAAACCGGGCATATCGTGGAGGCGGCAGGGCCGTGATGGCGAGGCCGGCGGCACGGCACGGCACGGCACGGCACGGCACGGCACGGCACGGCACGGCACGGCACGGCACGGGCGATGATCCGCTCCCGGGATGCCGTGCGGCAACCGTTCCCCGTCGTTGCGGCGGAGC
>SLCJ01000241.1 GCA_007125835.1 Verrucomicrobiales bacterium
GGGTCGGAGGATTTTGGGGTGGGGGGAGTGGATGGGCGTTTTTGGGTGGGTGGTTGCCGGCGGCGGGTGGGACGTGGTGCTCTCGGGGCGCGGGGAATTTTGGCGAGGGCGGGCAGGCGGAAGCCGGTCTTGGTGGCGTAGGCGTCGAAGAGAATGAGGAGCAGGGCGAGCAGGGCCAGCGGGATGCGTAGGTCGGCGCGCTGGATGACGGGCGGGCGGTCCCAAGCGGTGGCGAGGTCGGTGCGTTCGACGCCGCCGCTGCGGCGCGAGGCGAGGCGGAGGTCGGCGAGGCGCGCCGGGTCGAAGGCCCATTCGGCGGAGAGCGGGATGGCGAGCGGGCCGAAGGGCAGGGCGTGGTCGCCGATTTGGACGACGCCGCGCACGGGTTGGTTTTCGCGAAGTTCGAGGGTGGATGAGAAGTGGCCTGGCGCGAGCCGGGCCCATGGGATTTCGCGGACATCCGGGCTGGTTTGGCCGAGGGCGGCGAGCAGGCGCGGCGGGGAGGCGGTGAGGGCTTCGTTCCAGCGCGCGGGGTCGTAGTGCAGGTCGAGGGTGAGGCGGGTGCCATCGATGCGGTGGTTGAGGCCGATGCCGGGGGGGACGGGGTCGCCGGCGAGCCAGCGGGCGAGTGTGCGGGCGAAGCCGGTGTAGCCGGGCCAGGTGCGGATGAGGTCGGAGTTTTCCCCGGCCATGGGGAATGAGACGGCGGCGGCGCGGCCGAGTCCGCGGCGGATGGCGGCGACGAGCGGGGCGGAGTACTCGTCGGTGGTGAGGGCGGCGACGGTGGCTTCCGGGCGCGCGTAGGAGAGGTTGTAGCCATCGACAATGGCGGGCCATTCGATGGGGAGGGCGGAAATTTCGGCCCATTCACCGGTGGGCATGAGGTTGACTGGTTCGTTGATGAAGGCGCTGCGGGCGACGGCGACCGTTTCGCCTGCGAAGATGAGGGGGATCTCGTTGGCATCGTCGGTGAATTGGATGCGGCCGTCGCCGCGGCGGGCGATGTCGATGAGGAATTCGGCGTCGGAGTCGCGGTCGGTGCCGAGTCCGACGGCGGAGATGGTGACGCCGGCTTCGGTCATTTCGGCGATCAGTTGGCGGTAGTTGCCGGGTTGCTCGGCGTCGTTGGCGTCGGCGAAAAGGATGAGGTGGCGGGTACCTGCGGTGGCTTTCTTCAGCTCGGCCCAGGCGGCCTGCATTCCGGAGTAGACGTAGATGCCGCCGCCCATCGACTGAATGCGGCGCACGCGCTCGATGAGGGGGGCGCGGTTGTCGCCGAGGGTGGTGAGGGGGAGGATGGTGTGCGGGCGGGTGTCGACGGCGAACACGGAGACGGCGTCGTTCGGGCCGAGCAGTTCGATGGCGGCGATGGCACCGGCGTTGGCGAGGTCCATTTTGGTGGTGCCAGGCGGGCCGTCGGCGGCGGCCATCATCGAACCGGAGCGGTCGAGCACGATGGCCATGGCGATGGAGAGTTTGCGGTGGTCGGCTTTGAGTTCCATGCTCACCGGCAGTAGCTCGTCGATGGCGGAATCGAAATACCCGCCGGAGCCGAACGAGTGGCGGCCGCCGACCATCATCAGGCCACCGCCCTGTTCGCGGACGAAAAAGTCGAGCGAGGGGAGGAATCCGGGGGCGAGGCTGTGGGCGGGGACATTGTGGAGCACGACGGCGCGGGTGCCGGAGAGGCGTGCGGGAGAGGCCTGGGAGGGATCGGTGAGCAAGTCGACGTCGATTCCTTGCCCGGCGAAGGCGGCGGCGAGGGGGTCGTCGGGGTGGCGTGAGACCAGCAGGATGCGGGGGCCGGCGGTGGTCTCGACCCAGGCGGAGGCGCGGTTGTTGCCCGGGTGGGCGTCGTTTTCCGGACTGATCACCACCTCGTAGTGGCGTGCTCCCCCGCCCTCGAAGCGCTCGGCCCATTCGGCGGTGCCGATGCCGTCTTGCATGCGGATGGTCGTTTCGGCGATGGGGACGCCGTCGCGAAGCAGCGTGATCGGGATCGCTGCACCGGGCCTGGCACCGCTGCCGGCAACACGCGCGCGCAACAGAAATGCCTCGCCGGTTTGCACGCGGGCGGGTGCGCTGAATGAGGTGATGCGGTAGTCCTCGGCAGCGGGCGGCTGGATGAGGCGGTAGTCGAGCGGCACGCCTTCGGCGATAAGGCGTGCGGTGGCGTCGCCGAGGGGTTCGGTGGAGTATCCGTCGGTGAAGACGAGGAGGCGGGTGGGGCGTGAGGCGTCGTGGCGGGTGAGGACGTAGTCGATGGCGTGTGCGGTGCGGGTTTGGTCGCGTCGGCCGGGGGAAAGTTCGGTGCCGCCGTCGTCGATGGCGGGCAGCGCGTCTTCGGCGTAGTCGATATAATGGATGTGGTCGCGCCGGGCAGGGCGGGCGCGTTCGAGCAGGGAGCGCCATTCCGGAGCCTGGCGGTCGATCATGTCGCCGGTGGAGGCGGAGCGGTCGAGGAGCACCCAGAGGTCCATGCCACCGCGGCGCGAGGGGAAGGTGGGATCACAAAGCAGCAGGACCAGCGCCAGCACGGCGAGCGCGCGTGCCGGGCGCATCAGGCCGAGCTGCGGACGGCGCCACGCGAGGAAGGCGATGGCGGGAAGCAGGAGGAGCCAGGCTGGCGATTCGAAGACGTTCATGCGGACGGGGCGGAGGCCGGTGGGGACTGCGGGGGCAGGTCGGCCGGGGCGGGGGAGCCGGCGGGGTCGGAGGAGTCGGCCAGTTCGGATGGGTCTCTTTTCGGAGCGCTAAAATGGTAGAGGGTGAGGAGCGCGGTGAGGGCGGCGAGGATGAGCAGGGGGTGGGACGGCCCGGAGGCCGGAATGGACTGGCGAGCGGCGGCGGTGAGGGCGTTGGCGGTGGTGTCGGCGGCGGCGCGCGGTCGGAAGTCGCTTTCGCGTGGGTCGGCGAAGGCGACGGCGGCTTCGAGCCAGATCGATTGGTCATCGCGCACCCGGAGGAATCCCGGTTCGTCGGGCGCGCGGTCGGCGGCGGCGACCGGAAGCGATGCGATCACCGAGCCATCGGCGGCGAGCGTCTCCATGACCAGTGGTCTGTGGGAGGCGGTGGGAGGAAGGAAGGGGGCGAGGGATTGTGCGGGTTCGAGCTGTTCCCAGGTGGTGGCGGCTTTTGCGGCGCGGATGGTTTCGGCGAAGCGAAGCAGGAGGATGGCGGCAGCGGGCAGGCGTTCGATATTGGAAAGGGTGGGATTGAAATGCAGAACGAGCTGCGGGCCGGAGGGACCTAGTGCTACTGGCGGGGTGTCGTTTTCCGGATTGGTGCTTTCCGAATCGGTGGCGGGCGGGGCGGCGGTGCGAAGGCTGGCGAGCGGGTGGGATCCGGACCACAGGAGAACCACATCGCCGGGAGCGGGTGGCGGGGAGGGTACATCCTGCACGGCGAGTCCGGCCCAGGCCAGCCCCTGGACGAGCGGGTGAGTGGCAGACACCACCGGATCGCCGAGGAAGGGCGCGCCGGATTCGCCGGCGGTGGAGAAGGCGATGCCCGCGACCGGCGGCGGATTTGTTTCTCCCTCGGTGGCAATCAGGGCGAAATCGGCGGTGGCGATTGGGGCGCTGCCGAGCCGTGGGATGGAGCGAGTCATGCGTTCGGCCAGCCAGGCGGGCACGCCCTCGCCCAGGCGCGCCATGGCCAGCGGCTTTGGCGCGGGGCGGATGAAGGGGAAGCTGTCGTCGAGGGGGAACGGGTCGCCGTCGAGGCGCAGAGTGAGGCGTGTGGCACCTTCCGGCAGTGTGCCTTCGAGGGTGGTCATGCCGCCGGCGGGGATTGTGATGGTGGATGCGGGTGTGCGGTTGGAGTTGTCCCATCCGAGCCACCACTCGCGGCGGGCTTCGTCGGGCGAGGGATTGACAATCACGGCCTGCCAGCCGGTGGTGCCGTCGTCCCGTGCGGTGACGGTGACACCGGCGATCCCGGCATTGGCAATGGTGCGGCCGACGGAGAGCAGGGCGGCGCCGCTTGGCAGGTTGTCGCGCGGGGTGTCGGTGGCGTAGACGACCAGCCCGTCCGGGCCGACGCGTTCGCGGGCGAGCCGCAGAGCGGCCGTCGGGTCGCGCCATCCTTCGACCGGCTTCCAATCACCGAGAGTGGCGATCCATTCGGCGGGATCGTTTCCGGCATAGAGGCGCGGCCGGGTGGGATTGGCCGGGATCACCAGCCATTCGGTGGCGCGTCCGCCGCGGCGGGTGACGCGGTCCAGGTCGGCGAGAGCGTCGGCGAGGTCGCTGTGGAACGCGCGCATCGAGGCGGAATCATCGACAACCACGGCGACGCGAAGGGCGGAGGTGGGAAGGTGCGGGCGGGCGAGCAGGGTGGCCAGGAGGAGCACGAGGAGGAGTTGCAGCCACATCGGAACCGAAGGGATCAGGCGGTGCCAGCGGCGTCCGGAGCGTGCCGGTTCGCGGGCGATTTCGATCAGAAAAAGTGTCGATACCGGGATGGCTTCGCGGTGGCGGTGCAGGAAGTGGATGGCGAGCACCACGGGAATGCCGAGCAGGGCAAGCAGGCCCCAGGGATTGGCGAAGACGAGCGGCATGGTCGGCAGGGAAAATTCAGGTGATGGGTTCGAGGGCGCGGACGGCGAGGGCCTCGGCGGCGAGGGCTTCGCCGAGCGGCGGCGCGGCGGGCACACGTGCCAGCGGCAGGTGGTGGCGCAGCGCCTCCTCTTTCCAGGTGGCAAAATGGGCTTGGTAGGTGGCGAGGTAGCGGCGGCGTAGCCCGGCATCCACATCGCGGGCTTCGACGCGACCGGATTCGACATCGTGGAAGTCGCAGGCACCGGACCAGGTGGGTTCGGCCTCGGCTTCGACATAGGGTGCGAGCAGGATGCCCGAGCCGCGATGGCGCAGCAATTCGCGCAGCAGCGTGGCCGGTGATGCGGGAAATAGCAAATCGGTGATCCAGACGCGGAACGAGCCCGGGCGCAGTGGCGGGGCGTCGAGGCGGGGTGGCGCGGGAGGCCCGGCGGGTGTGGGGCGGTTCGGCGCGCTGGCGATGCGTTCGATCCATTCTCCCGAGTCGAATTCATCGGGATCGAGAGGGTGGTGGCTTGTGCTGTCGATCAGGTGGAGGGCCGTGGCGGCGGCTTCGCGGCGTGCCGCCTCGCGGGTGAAGGCGAACAATTCGCATGCGCGGCGCGCCTTCTCGGGGGTAAGGAACATCGAGGGCGAGGTATCGAGGAGGATTTCGACGGTGGGCCGCACCTCCTCGCGGAAAAGTTTCATGCTGTAGTGACCGGTGCGGGCGTAGGCGGCCCAGTTGATGTGGCGCGGGTCGTCGCCGGGCAGGTAGTTGCGGTGGTCCTGGAAATCGAGTGATGCGCCGCTGCCCGCTCCGGCCAGCTCACCGGCACCGCCGCGCCACACGCGGTGGCGCAGAGGCAGGCGCAGGCGCGCCGCACAGGAGCCGCCCTGGCGCGCGGCCTCAACGGCCATGTCGATGTCGGGGGTGGCGATCATTTTCCGGGTGGGTCGGTCGAGGCGTTATCAGGCAGGCTTGCATTGGGCTGCGGCCATCTTGCTCTTCCAATCATGGCGATCACAACAAGGTAGAGGGCAAGGAAGCTTGTGGCGGTGATCACCGCCAGGTTTGGATAGTCATCGACCGCAAAAGCGAAAAAGCCAACCACGGGAAAGGCCGGGATGGCCAGAGTGGCGA
>SLCJ01000294.1 GCA_007125835.1 Verrucomicrobiales bacterium
ACAAGCCGGCACTGGGCAACCCGCCACCCGCCCCGAGTCGATGTCTGGGGGTAGCGACAAACCGCAACTTGAATCGGAGGGGCGCTCCCGGTAGCGGGCGCCAGGCCTCGACGTTGTGCCAAAAAATGAGCCCGTTGTTCACACTCCCTGACGCTTGGAGCGGTGGCAGCATCGATGCGTTGATGTTCTTCGGTGATGCTTCGGTAGACCTGGCAGTCTCAGTCGCCGAAGCCATTTGGTCAGCCGACTGCCTCGATGGTCCGTATCGAGACCGACACACTGAGCCTTCGAGTCAAGCGCACTGCGGATATTCGGGTTTCACAGATGACGGCTGCGAGCAATTAGTTGGCGTGCTGACCCATCCAGACGGACATCGCTCCACTTTCGTTCACACGACCATTCGCGATGATGACGGCCTGTGGGTCTACGTGGGACCGCCAACCGGCAGCCTTCCAAATACCTGGGACATCGGCGCCTACCCATTCGACGACGGCAAGCCGACTCAGTGGCTTGATCCCCTCCTTGGGACTCTCCACCGGATTTGTGACCACGTTCATTCACGGGTTCCTGCGAAGGGTGCGATTTTCGGGTGGGATACGCTGGCTGACCCAGAGACCCTTCTTGCAGCACTTAGTGGGAGTATTCCTGCTGAGCGGTGGGCACCGATTACGATTTGGACAGCCGAGGGGCGCATGGATTATCCTGCCACTCACACCGAACCACCAATGACAACGGCATAACAAGGCGGCGATCCAAATGCCTGCCCCGCCGCAAGTTCAATCTGCCATGACCATTCAACCTTCAACCCGCAGTCGATGCCGCGCCCAAGGGCAGGCGTAGGAGGACTCATCGTTCGCCAGATTCATCGTCTGTCCTCCGGTGGGCGGTATTCGAGACTCACGAAACCAAAGACGGGTTCCTCGCTTTCCATCGGGAGCGCTTCCCCGTCACTCAGGCGCGTGAATCCGATTCCGTAGGGATTCCACTTCCAGCCTTTGTACCAAAAATGTGCAAAAATGTGCCTTCCAATATTTTCATTGCGCTCACGAAATCGGGGGCAGCCATCCCAACCGCCATCCCGAAGGGATGATAGATCGTAGCCGGGGGTTGAGCGCAGCGACACCCCCGGAACCCCCCGGCCGTAATTTTCGCATCCCAAGGGGATGCCAGAATGCGTCTCTGCTCAAACGGCTTGAAGCCGCGGCGATGCATTCATTGATGCTTCTGGTGCCCCAGCTTGCATTGTCCGCCTCTGACACCCCTTCAGGGTGTGATTTCATGCCCCCTGATTCCGGAGGTCTACGACCTCCGGCTACGTTCTTTCAACCCTTCGGGTTGGAATCGGACCTGCTGCAGTTACTGCCTGCCGATTTTCACTCCACACCCACGATCGCTGATACCAAGCTGCCACTCGCCGAGGCGCTCGTAAGCATCACCCAGTTACAACTTTCGCCCCCGCAGGGGCGATGGAAATGAGCCGATGGCGCTAGCCACCGGAAACCGGAGGGAAAACGAGATGAATGTATGCCCCGGCAGGGGCAATGGAATGGCTCGATCGGCTCCGATTTCCGTTCGTCGCCATAGCCTGCTTATTATGGATCGCGCCGATTGATCTCGAACGAGGTGCGCCACTTCGTGCCTTGCGGGAAGTGGCGCAGGGTCATCGTTTCAAACTTCTCCAGCCTGTCGTAGAAACCGAGAACTTCGCCGGCGTCGATGAACAGGCCTCCGGGATCAGGCATCAGCGGGTCGCCTCCGGCGTTTGCCGCGTCCAACCACAGGGTGATCGCCTCGTGCAGCACATCAAAGCGTAGCTGAAAATACAGTCCGCGTTCGGTAGCTGCCTCCGGTGGCGCTCCGGCGAGACCGGTGGTGAGGTCGGAGGCGAGGTTGCGCGAGGTGGCGAGCACGAGATGCTGCTCCGAGCGTGTGGCCACGGGGATGAAGTCGTTGGTGGTGATGCCGGAGAACGGGTAGAGCCACGAGCGTGACCCCTCCTCCTCAATGTCGAGCGGCTCAGGCCAGCCGGGTTTCGTGTCCTCGTGCATTGGGTATAACTCCCACAACTCGCGCAAGGCGGGCTCGAGGGTGCGCCATCCGCTGTCGAGGCGGTCGGAGTCGGCGATTTTCCAAGCCATGGCAGCCCGCGGAAGCGGCGCCACCCCTTCGAATTCCGGCGGCAGACCGGGCAGCTTGTGGATCGGCTCGCCCCTATCGATTACAAACAGGGTTTCGTGACCAAGCGAGCCGCCGATGTCGGAAACCAGGGCCAAAGCGGCGCGTTTGACCGGCGGCAATACTTCCTTGTTCAACCACGCGAGATCGAAATCCAGATCCAAATCCATGTCCGACTGCTGAAGAGCTTCGCTGGTGGCCAGGCGCGAAACAATCCCGTCAGCGATCTCAATCAAGTCGGCCAGCAGCTCGGACGCCACCCGGGACGTCTCCGGATCCGCCCTCATGCCGAATACCAGCATGGCATCCGCTGGCGCGGCGGGCAGCAGTGCCAGCGGAAGATTCGCGTCAAGCGATGTGCTCTCATGTCCGCCGAGCGCCTCAAAACGCCAGTTGCCTTCCTCTTCCCAAAGCACGCAGCCAAAGGCCGTGTCGTTCCCCTGGTTGAGTTTTTCGTAGGTGGCAGCCGCATCCTCCGCCAGCACGATGATGTCCTGCAGATCGCCGAGGCCCGTGACCAGGCCCAGAGTTTCGGCAAGAGTTTTCAGCGTTCTGGACGATTCGTTCAATGCGCGCATGGCTTGGATCGTTCCTTGCCCCGCGCTCGCGACCAGCAATGGCGTGGCGTCGCCGCTCTCCGCGAGCACACCCAGCTCGGGGCGCGAAGCCATGGACTGCACCGGGTCGTCGACGAGTTCCAGGCCGCTGCTGTCCGGACCGAGGTAGAACACCGCGTGGCCGTCGACAACACCGTAGCCGAAGGTGAGGGAGAGATTGACCAAGTTCTCGTAGACTTGTGTGATCTGTGCCTCTTCGAGGTAATCCTCGAGGGCAAACTGAACCATTTCCTCAGAGAGAGCTTCACGGGCATCGAAGGTGTAAAGGCGGAAATCTGGAAGCGGAAGGTCATCCTCAGCGACAGGCACGATGAATGGCAGTTCGGCCGTCATCTCGGTGAGTGATGCCAGAACCACGGGAGACAGCTCGTCCTCACCTGGCGGCAGTTCAAAGGCCTGGATGATCGGCGGCGGAGCGAGGTCTTCGAGAAGGCCGATGACGGTGTCAAAACTCCGTGTCCAGAAAATGTCGAAGGCATTCGACTCCTGATACACGTGATCAGTGATGACGCCGGCCGAATGTCCCAGTTCCAGCATTCTCTCCCGCGTCGAGGCATCGCTGTACAACAAAAATAAATTGATCAAGCGCGTGCTTTGAGCGGCCGTGCCGGGTCCGCTGGCGAAAACCACTTTGCCGTGAAAAAGGGTGTCCAGCATGCTGTCGTCCGGAACAAGCAGAGGTTCTCCGGGAACGACTTCGACCTGATCCTCCTTCGCGAGGCCAAAAATCTCGCGAAACGCGCCCACGTCGGCGAGGATCAGGGTTTCGTAATCCATAGGCAGTCGCGCGGCGATGCCGATCTTTGCGGCGGCATCCTCGGGCGAAATCGAGGGCAGGGGCCGCGCCGGCACCTCGGTTTGCACGACCGCAGGGGTGGTCGCCGGGGGAGCATCCGCTTCCTCTGTCGCGGGCGATGGCGCACCGGAGTCTCTTCCGCAAGATGTGAAAGCAAGAGCTGAGACGAGGATCAGTCCAAATCTTGAAAGCGTCGTGTTCATTGGAGGTTCAGACCAGAGATTCAGGTTAGTTCTAAACCGTCGCCCGCAACACGATCCGCGTCAACCTGGATTGCCCTCACGGAAGAGCTGTTCAATCTCCCGATGGCTGAGAATGCGCGTAAAGAGCATGAACTCGTCCATCAATCCGCCTAGCGGGCGCGGGCCCCACACATCCGGCGCGGGATAAGAGCAATTGCCCAGCGTGGCCGCGCCGAACCGAACAGGAATGCTTTCGGGGAGGGTGTTTTCCGCGATCAGTTTCCCGTTCACGTAGTGAATCACCTTCCTGTTTTTGGTGTCGATGGTGGTGACGAGCAGGTTCCACACCCTGCCGGACCGCATGGATTCAAGATTCGGCTGCGACCAGACACGGTGGAAATATCCCGGGCCTGCGACAGCAGACTCACGCAAAGGGCGCTGGCCGAAACGAAAATCCGCGGCATCTCCCAATTGCCAATGAATCTCTCCCTCGATACCCCATTCGCTGAAAAAGAGGCCGTTAAACGGCCGCTGGAGTTCATCGAGCGCCACCCAGGCGGCAAGAGTCACTTCAGGGTGGGTGCCTGGTACGCCCAGGCGCACACGGTCGCCGCTGTTTTGGAAAGCAAGGGCCTTTTTGCCGGGCCAGCGCCCAACGGTCCAGCGAGCACCAATCACAACGCCCTCACGTGAGGCATGTCCGCTCCGGTTCTCATTGAGCAAGGCATCTTTGGCCGCCGTTTCGTCGTCGAAGCGAAAATGCACGAGCAGCGAGGGGTCGTCTTGCGCGAGTCGACTTGAGTCCAAGCGCCATTGTGCGAGCCTTTCGGCGGTCTGGGAACCTGCGGTATCTTCGGATGAACCCGCCATTTCCATTTCTTGAGCTGGAATGGCAACGGATGATGCCGTTGCCCCATCGAAATCGAGCCGCATCCCCTCGTCAATCCAGGTCCTGGATGCTGCGTCCAAGACATCTGTGGGGACCCACTTGAAGCCGCCGTCGAGCGCGTCAGCCTCCCATCGCCCGTTTGCACCAGCCCGCAGGCGTACTGCGCCATCCACCAGCCCTAGCGTTCCTCCCGGAACAGAAATGTGAAATTCCCCTTCGAGGTCGCCGGGGGTCTGAATCAAGGCGAGCCCTTCCATCACCGTCATGCGGTTGGGGGTGGCAAGTTGGATCTTTCCGGGACCCGTAAATTCGACTGTGGATCCATCCAGAAGTAAAAGGGAAACCGAACCGCTGCGAAGCTTGAGACTGGCATCCTGCGCCACGGGCGCACCCCGTGCGTAGGCGGGGGTTCCACTCCACACCGCATCAAAAGTCTCACGAATGAAGCCTGCTGGCGCTGCATCCGACTCGCGCACGGTCTTGGGGTGCGATTCGGCCATCGGATCGGCGTTATTTCCCGTGTCCGGTGTCGTGGAACCGGGGTTAAGAAAATAGCCGAGCATGGCCCCCAGGGTAAGCGCTGCGGCGAGCGAAAGCACAGCCCGAAGCCGATGGGTGACTGGGTGAGCTTCCCGTGTCTGGGCAGCCTGGCACTTGTCCGCCAGAGCTGAGTCGAGACGTGCCGCATTCCAGAATTCGGCGCGCACGGAGGGCTCGCTGCGGAGAAGCTGCTCCAGCAATTCACGTGAGCTTTCATCGAGAGTGCCGTCGAAATAGGCATCGAGCAGACGGGAGGAGTCGGATTCGTTTTTCATGTGTTGGGGCCGGGGTTGTTGATGCATTGCCGCAACTGGGCACGAGCGCGGGAGAGCCCTACAGAAACCGCGTTGGGTGTCCAGTTCATCCTCTCGGCGATCTGCGAGGTTTTCAAATCCTCCTGATAACGATGCCTGAGCAGGCGCAGCATGCTTCCGGAGAGGCGACGCAGGCAATCCTCGAGGCGATCCAGCCGCGGGTCTTC
>SLCJ01000291.1 GCA_007125835.1 Verrucomicrobiales bacterium
CCCCGGACACCCCGCGTGGCAACCTCCTTCTCAACCACCTGCTGGGCGCCGTCATCCACCACGCGGGCAGCTCCCGCAAAGGCGAACAAGTGCCCGAACTTGCCGCAAGCCTGAAGGCTGAGGGACACAAGCCTTACACCATCCCCTACGGTGGCTCCAATGCCATCGGTGCCCTCGGTTATGTCGCTGCTGTTTTGGAACTCCACAGCCAGCTCCGCGAAACAGGAATCGCCCCCACCCATGTGGTCTTTGCCAGCAGTTCCGGAGGCATGCACGCCGGCTTGCGCGCCGGTGCCGCCATCCTTGGCGCAAACTACGAGATCATCGGCATCGCCATCGACAAGGAGCAGGGACCCGACGGTTTGTCTCTCGGCCAGCGCATCGACAAAGTCACAGGACAAGTGCTAGATCTGCTCTTTCCGGAAACAACCGAGCGCCCTGAGATACCCCCCACCATCCTCAACGAATCCTATCTCGGGGAAGGCTATGGCGTGGTCGCCGATTCCGAGCGGGATGCCATCAAAACCCTCGCCGCCAACGAAGGCATCCTCCTCGACCCCGTCTACACCGGCAGGGCCTTCGCCGGGCTCCTCGATATGATCCGATCCGGTCAATTCAAGAAGGACGACCACATTCTCTTCTGGCACACGGGGGGAGCCCCCGCTCTTTTCGCCACTGATTTCGCCTGACCCGCGCTCAATCCGCCGCACTGAGCGAAAGCCCAAGTTTGGCAGCCGCGCTGCGGAGATGGACCGGCATTTCCGCCGTGATCCAAGTGCGGCCAGCGGGGGCGTCCGGAGCCGCCCTCTCGGTGATCCGGTAGAGCAAACTGCCATCATCGCGGACCACATATTCCAACGACCTGCCGAGTGAAGGCGAATCCCCCCACTGACCGAAAGCATGGTCCGCCCGCATCACATGCCGCAGAGCGCGCCCCCTTTCCTCGCCGACAACTTCATCCACTCGGGATTCAAACCACCCCCGCAACTCCTCACCATCAAATCCCGCCGAGCCAATCCAGAGCGCATCCTCTCGCTCCTCGACCTCCAAGGTATCCAACTGCAGGGCTTCAATCCGCTCGCGGACCGTGCGCCAAATGTCCTCCAACTGCCGCCGCTCCCCCTCTCCAATCGCCAGCGCCCGCGCCACAGGGTCGTTACCCCCGAACAGGGCCACACGCTCGTCCAGCGGAACCGGCGAACTCGTGACAAGCTCGACCATCAGCCCGGGGTCCATTGCGCCTGATGCGAGCGTCTGATCTGGACCCGCCTCCACACCATAAAGATCCACGTCTCCCCCTAGCTGCCCCGGATGCAGTCCTCGCCGCCCGAGCGCCGACTGCCGCCCCACCTCCACAAAATGCTCGCCAGCCGGACCCGCATCGGGCCAGGCTGTTGCCGAAGAACGGCCCGCCATTTCCCGCGCCCCCCAGCCACCGGCAAAGCCTGCGGCAAGAAGTGCCGCGATTGTGGTAATGCGAGCGGATCGAGAGCGCGGGTCCATGGGGGCAGTCAGGGCTGAACGATCAGGTTGAGGCGGTCGATGTACAACTGTTCCTGGCTGCTGTTGCCCGGGGTGCGGTCGGTGTCCACCACGCGAATCCACACCGTGCCGCTGAGACCTGGCGGCAGCGTAGCCACCTGGGCCTGGTCGTCATCAGCCGTCTTCGTGACCGTGATCACATCGGTAAAGGCGCTACCATCCTCCGACCAGGAAAAGACGAAATGGTCATCCTCGCTGTTCGGATCGTGATGCGCCTCCACCTCCAGGTCCACCTGATCACCACCGGCACCGATGTCGAAGGTAAAGGTGTGCTCCAGGCGGGAAATCCGCGTATTCGGCCTGCCACCTGTTCTCTCCTCGAGCAGAACCAGATAGCTGTTGTTTGATTCGAGGACATCGCCAAGGGTGCCCGATTGCACGGAGCCGTAGGTCGTCGATTGCGCCACCGGCCCGTAGGCAACCGGTGAGGTCGGCGCGGCGAGCACGTCGATGCGCAGGGTGGTGGTGTCGCTCGCCCCCCCGGGATCCGTCGCGCGGACCGTCCACTGGTTGGTTCCCTCATCGGATGCTCCGGGAGTGCCCGAAAGCGCGCCATTGGCCGCCACATCCAACCATGTCGGTCCCGAATCCTTGCTAAAGACAAGCGGATCCCCATCCGGGTCCACCGCATCGCCACTGAGGCTCGCCGCGTACGGCTCGCCAACCGTGGCGTCCGCCTTGACCACCGGGTCCGATGTGAACTCAGGTGCCTCGTTGGGCTCTACGCCCGCGTCCACATCCACAATCAATTGCGCTGTGTCCTGCGCGCCAAACGAATCCGTCACCGCCACCGTCCATGTGTTGGTCCCGGCGCTGCCAAATGGCGGCGTGCCCGAGAGGCTGCCGTCGGCAGCCACATCCAGCCAGGAAGGACCACTCACCTTGGAGAATGCCAGCTCCTCGCCAGCGGCACTGTCGAGGTCCGCCGCCTTGTCAGCGATGCTTGCCGTGTAGGAGACTCCTTCCTCCGCCGGAGGAGCGGAAATCGGGTCGCTGGTGAAGAATGGTGCCCGGTTCATGTTCTCAAGCACTTGGGCAGGCGAAAGGGCGCGGTTGAAGATCCGCACCTGGTCCAACCGACCCGTCAGGTGGCGGTTGCTGTCGCGGAAATCAGATCCCATGTGCACCGGGATGCCGGCATTCAGGTCTCGCACCGTGCCACTGGCCGAGCCATCCAGCACACCATTGATGTAAATATACCCCTCGGTGCCGTCGCGCACCGCCGTGATATGATGCCACTGGTCGTCATGAATCGCGGTGTTGGCCGCGAAATCCCATTGGGTTGCAAAATTCCCATACACCCAGAACGAAGGGCGCCCGTCGCCATTCACACGCAGGACATACTGCCCGTTATACCCACCCCCGGGAAATTCCGAAGTCGAGCGCTGCTGGACGAGCACCGCCAGCGAGGAATGGCTCGGCGGAATCCTCACCCACGCCGACACGGTGAACGGCGTGCCGCCGCCCAATGAGGCCGCCGTGCCTGCCGAAGCCACGCCATCTCCATGGAATTCCATGGCTCCGCCGCGGCGCCCATCCGCCCACGTCACGTTGTTCAGAGACGCATCGGCTCCCGCAGGGCCCGAATCCGCCGCCACCGTACCCGATCCCTCATTTGCTTTCCACCACGCCACCAACCCGGGCAACTCTTCGGTGATCCGGAAATGCCAAACCGGACCGGAAAATGTCGTGACGCCATCCAAGGAATCCACCCGCCAGAACCTGATCCCCCCCTCAGACGCCTGTGGAATGGCAAACGACGGGCTGCTCGTGCTGCCAAGATATTCCGGCGACGCCGTCGTCGCGTCCCGCACGTCGGCATACGAAGACCCGAGATACACCTGCCACGATGTAGACCCTGCGGCAGGTGTCCACTCCAACACCAGCGGATCCGCGATATACCATTCCTCGCCCAGTCCCGGCGAAGGGGCCGAAGGCGTGCCGCTTTCCGCAGCCAGAGAGGCAATCTCGGAAGCATCGAGGGAGCGCCGGAATACCCGGAACTCATCGATGTCGCCCCGGAAGCGGCGCGGCTGACTGTGTGTGTCCCACCCGAGCTGGAGATTCGGCGTGAAAAGCACCGGGTCGAACGTCCCCGTCGCCGTCGCCGACTGCAGCGATCCTCCTTCCGGCTTCATGTAAATCGTCGCAGATCCGGGCGAAACCACCCAAGCGACGAATGTCCACGCATCCTGCGGTGGAACAAGGCCTGAGTTCCACGTCCACGAAGGATTGCTGCCCGCGCCCCAGTGATAGCGCAGCTCGCCGCCCGAACCAAAATTCAAGCCGGCCGTCACCCCGCCGCCGCGGGAAAAGGCGATGCCTGCCCAGTCGTTCGGCGGGCCATCCGGGCGAATCCACCCGGCATAGGTGAGTGTGTTCGTAGATATGCCAAGAGGCGGGGCCGCGACATGCGCATCCGTGCCGTTGAGCGTCACCGCGTTCCCGGACACACCCGTGGTCCAGGAAGCGCCCCCTTGCAGTGTCCCCGTGCGCTGGGCCGGCGTCGTGTCGGCAGCCGTTCCCCCGCTTCCTTCGTCAAATGTCCAATGCGCGAGCAAATCCTCTTCAAATCCCGGCCGCACCATCACGTAACCTGTGGCTTTCCGCCCCTCGCTGTTGATAATCCGATACGTGAACCAATCGGTGCCATCCACGAAATCCGGTGCTGCCGAATACACAAGTTCGTCCCGTCCACCGGGGCCGGTGCCCGCCGAGAGCGAGACTGGGGCACCTTGCACGGAGACGCTGTCAAAGGAATCGATCGCCAAGGTCCCGCCATTGGAATCCGAGTCGTTGTCAAGCACGTCGATTGTCACCGTTTGCCCGGGAACGCAGTGGGCGCGCACCTGGTTGGCGCGCGGAGGAACCGGCACTGGATAGGCACCAAGATTATTGAAAAGGTGAAGGCGGGTGTTACGATGCGCCAGCATGCGCTCCAGCTCCGAACTGGAGAACCGCGAAATCTGGTTGTTGGACATGATGGTCGGCCCCTCCGGGTTGCCGCCGCCCTCATAATGGCCCGACCCCCAGTTGTGGCCCGCCTCATGACGCCAGATGATCGAGAAATCGCCATTGGCAGCGGAACCATTTGACGAATAACGGATGGAAGTCCCGATCGAGCCCACCCACGCCAGCCCGCCGCCGGCGCCCGGCCTCGCTACCAGCGCGAGGTCATGGGTATTGCCCACGGGCGGCGGATTGTCGCTCCACTGCTCCCACTGGCTTCGTATCTCCGTGAGAAGACCATTGGTGTTTCCCCCGTGCTGCTCATAGGGGCAGTGGGCCTGCGAAGCCCGGATCACCACCTTGCCAAGCGTGTGCACCACCGCCATGTCGCGGATAAATGCAAGATTAGACGCCATCACCGAAAATTCCGCAATTTCCAGCGTGTCCGTCACACTCGAATTCACCGCCTGAAATTGATGATAGGGAGAATCAACCCCCACTTCCGCCTCATACACCACGGACCCGGCTCCCCCGGAGGCAACCTCCGTCGTCGGCCACTGCGGCGTCCAATTCGTGCCTCCACGGATCGTCGCCGTGCCCCCCGTGCTGCTCCACTCCACGCCGTTCTCGAAATAGACCCGTGTGATCAGCGTGCCATTTTCCTTCAATAGGCCGGCAGCCATGGCCCCGGGATGCCCCTGAACCTCGCCAATATATATCCGCGATGCCGGAGCCGCAGCCGTCTGAAAACTTCCGTCGGACTGCTGCACAATCACTTCGAAATTGGCACTGCGAATCGGATGTGCCTCGTAGTCAACCGTAACCGAATCGCTTGTGGTCGATACGACGGCCTGGAAGGCGGCGGGCGGATCCGATGCGTGAAGCATGTCGGATGGCAGGAACAAGGCTGAAGCGAACAGGAGAATTCCTGCTCCGCGGTGGATGGATTGCATTATCATGTCAGAGGTTCATTTCGGGGATGTTCACTCAATTCATGAAGGGGATCCCCAGGTCCGCCCCCATGAGAAATGGATCGTTCGCTTGATGAATTTCACGAAATTTCGTCCCAGATGTAAACCCTTTTCTGTTTTTCTTAGCAAATAAATGATTTGTTTTCATTATTGGCGATAACACAACTTTTCAATTGGCATTGCCGGAAAGCGACGCCACAGCGAATAACCCAGAGAAACCAGTATTTTTTGTTAGACATATAATCACGGACACATTCAGACTCTCATTCAAGCCCTCGCGCACAAGCAAAATCGCGCGATTCACACGGGCCACATTCAAGAACATCTCTCCCCGGAGGTCCATCATTCCTCATCGCCAAAGGGGATATGCCACGAAGCCCGGAGTTGGGCCATTCACGGTCCTACCTTGGGTGACATCTCAGCCAGCAACCAACCCTCAAAGGATTCTGTTCCAAGCGATTGGCCCATGGATTCGTAAACGTCACATTTTGACTCCAATTGAAAAGCAAAAATGGAAGTTCTAGGGATACCTGCTGTGCGAACATCGCCAACAGTTTCATTTGCTCTGAATAGCTTTAGCTGACAGAGAGCAAAAGCCCGTCCGTTGCGTCGCATATCAACCAAGGAAGGGCGACACACCATCGCGAGTGCTCTCCTTTTCCGCCATTTCTCCTTTGACTTCGCGAGCCCTGCAACCGAAGGTTTGGTTATGGAAATGTTGATCGCCGCGATTGCCGCCAAACTCAACCTGCCCCAGCCCATCATCCGCAAGGCCTTGAGTGTGGTGCTGCAGCAGGCACGCCCCCACGCCCCGGCCGATGCCTTTCAAAGCGTGGTTGATAAGCTGGGTGTGGCGCCGCTGCTTGAAGAACCGGCCCCTGAAGCCCCGGCAGGCGGCAGCCTCATGAGCGGGCTGCTCGGCAAGGCGGGCGACCTCATGGGCAAGGGCGGCACTGGCAAACTTCTCTCCGTCGCCTCCAGCCTGCAAGCGGCCGGTTTGCCCATGGATCGCATACCCGACTTCGGCCGTGCCCTTCGCGAGGAGGGCGAGGCCGCCGCAGGCGATGATTTCCGCACCGTGTCCGATGCCCTCAAGGGTGTGTTTGGTCGCTGACCTTCCGCCTTTCGGCCCGCTTCCCGCTTCCCCTTTCTCCCCTTCGCTGATCCATGCGCCTGGCCATCACCCTCATCGCAAGCGCCCTGCTGCTCGTCTGCTCTTTCGGCACCGCGTGGATGCTGCACAATTTGAGCACAAACCTTGAAATCGAATACATCGACCCCGGCCGCTCGACCACCGTTCCTGCCCGGTAACCGCGACCGATGACCAAACCACCCCGCCGAAAGCCGGGCTCGCCGGCCACCATCACCGCTATCGCCGCAGGCATTCTTCTCCATGCGCCGATGCGGCGCAAAATGATGGCTGTTCTCTGCTTCGCCACCGTGGTGCTCGCCGGGATCGGGCTCTTCACGCGCCACACCATTGAGCATTACCCCATTGTCCACCTCGCTCTCTGGATTGCCGTCTGCTTCCTCTGCTTCGCGTCATTCCTGCTTGCCCTCTACGATTTCTTGATCCTTATCCGCAGCTACCGCAAGCTTTGAGCTAACTTGCCTCGCGCGACACGAAATACCCCTTCGGCGCGCCGTCAGCGCCCCAGCAGCACCCACAGGTAGGCTGCCGCCATCAGAGCGAAGAACACCATCCCCACGAGGCTCAGTGCGTGCAGGGCCGGGCCCGGGCGGTCGGCAGGCGGCACGTTCGGGCCGTTCATCACCTTGTAGTTGATGTAGGCGAGCACAGGGGAAGTGAGAAAGGACACTGCCGCCGCAAAGGCCAGCAGTTGCAGAAGATTGCTCACGAAAAAGAGCACGACGACTGCGGACGACGCCACAGCCACCACCATCCATACCCGGTGCAGCCGGGGCATCCGCTCCAGCGGCAGTCCTCCCAGCAGCACGCAGCACGCCGCCAGCGACCTCGGATACCCGTCCACACAGGTCAGTGTGGTGCTGAACATGGTCACGAAAGCGGCAGTGAGAATCAGCCAGTGCGCCCAGGCACCTATCGTTTCGGTGTAAAGCGCGACAAGCTCGGAGGAAAATCCGATACCGGTCTCAGAGAATGTGCGACCGCTGCCATGCATGACCAGCGCCCCCAGCGCGAGAAACAACACCGCCATCACCGTAGCCGAAGCATAGCCGATATGGAAATCGATGGCCGTCTCGCGGCGCGTGGCGAAATGCCCGGTCTGCCTCTCGCGGCTGAACATCCACAGAGAAGACCACGCCGACAAATCGATTGGCGCGGGCATCCAGCCAATCAGCAGCACGATGAAGGCGAATCCGGCCAGCGTGTAGGGGCTCTCGGCCACGAATCCCTCGACCGGCTCCACGCGCTGCGGCACGGCGACAAACACCGCTACCAGCGTCGCCACGGCAAGCACGACAATAATCACCTTGGCCATGCCGTCGAGCAGCCGGTAGTGCCCGAGAAACAGGAGCAAAGCGCACACCAGAATCAATCCCACCGTAAGATGGGCCACGGCCACGCCTCCAAGTCCGTAGCCGGCGAGCAGCGCGCCGCTGAGCATGCCTACTCCGGCGATGTTGATCGTGCCGGTGAGGATGTTGATGCCGAGAAAAATCCAAACATAGCCCTTGCCCCGGCGCATGTATCCGGCCAGCAGACTTTCCCCCGTCGCCGCGGTGTAGCGCTGGCCGAAGTAGAAAAAGGGAAATTTGAGCAGGTTGGCGAGCAGGACCAGCCACAACAAACTCCATCCGTAATTCGCCCCGGCCTGGGTCGACCAGACGAGGTGCGAGCCGCCGATCGCCGCGCAGGCGACCAGGATCCCGGGTCCCAGCGCCTTGCGCAGGTTGCCGCTCACGGATGTTTTCGCCGCAGGAGCCGGAGGGCTGGTTATGCTGTTCTCGCTCATGTCTTTGCAGTCGTCATTCATCCGGAATGGTTTCCCCGGCCACCTTGTTCCACAGGCCGGAGAGCCCACCGCGCCGCGGGCGGGTCAATCCCCGGGCGCAACCGGTCGGGATGCTCGCCCTTTTTCCCCGACGCGTCAACCCCCGCACCACCCGCCGAAATTCTCCGGTGGACGCAGCCCCGATCCTCCCCTAATCTTTTTTTCACCGGTACGGTGCCGTTTGCATGAATCAAACGTAACGCGCTACCGGAATCCCTGGAGAGTGGAGCGTGCCTGGTGGCCGCCGCGGTCTTCAAAACCGTTGATCCTGTTTTGGCAGGATGGTTGGTTCAATTCCTTCCCTCTCCGCCACTCTCTCCCCTTCACCGCTTTTCCCATCCCCCACGCCACCTTCCCCATGAGCCGCGACGACATCACCCGCCTGACCGCCCTTTCAAGCTGCGCTGGATGAGCTTCCAAGCTCGGCCGCGAGGCCCTCGTGCAGGTCCTGCACGGGCTCAGGCAGTTGGAAGACCCGCGCCTGCTGATTGGCTCGGCCAGCGCGGACGATGCCGCCGTGTACAAACTCGACGACGAACGGGCGCTGATCCAGACTGTCGATTTCTTCACTCCAGTGGTCGACGACCCCTACCTCTACGGACAGATCGCCGCCTGCAACTCGCTCTCCGACGTCTACGCCATGGGCGGGCGTCCGCTTACTGCAATGAACATTGTGGCCATGCCCGACGACAAACTGCCGCCGGAGATCATCAACGCCATCCTACGCGGAGGCGCGGAAATGACAGCCCGGGCCGGAGCCGTCCTCGCCGGCGGACACACCGTGGTCGCCCCGGAGCCGCTCTACGGGCTGTCCGTCACCGGGCTCGCCCATCCCGACCGCATCATCGACAACCGCCTCGCCCGCGCCGGCGATGTGCTGCTGCTCACCAAGGCCCTCGGCACGGGCATCCTCACCACCGCCATCAAACGTGGCAAGGCGTCCGAAGAGGCGATCGATGTGGTCACCGCCTCGATGTGCGAGCTGAACACACCGGGTGCCACGCTTGCCGAGAGGGGGCTCGTGCGCGCCGGCACCGATATCACCGGTTTCGGCCTGCTCGGCCACCTCGCCAACATCTGCCGCTCCAGCGGCGTCGGCGCGCGCCTCGACTCCGCCAGCATGCCCGCCTTGCACCCCTCCGTCGTCCCCCTCATCGAACAGGGATGCGTTCCCGGAGGCACCCGCGGCAACCTCGAATCCGCCGCCGCCTTCTGCACATTCGCCGACCACGTCTCGGAAAGCGTACGCCTGCTCGCCGCCGACGCCCAGACCAGCGGCGGCCTGCTACTCTGCATCGCCCCGCAGCACCTCGCCGAGGCCGCAGACATGATCGCCGCCGAGTGCGGGCGCCCGCCCGTCCGGATCGGCGAAATCACCGCAGCCTCCGACCCCGAAGGGCTCATCCATATCGAGTGAAAAAATCCTTCGCGGATGCCGTATCTCTTGTTGACAAACCGCAGGCGGCCATGCAAAGTCCCCCATCTTTCCCGGTCCTCCTCAACCATGGCCGCATCCGGTTGTCCTCAGCGGTCGTCTCCCGGAACCCGGGAGGACCGTTATCCCGCCCGCAGGCCTTCCCCTCTGCGATGAATCACCACTTCCAGCCACTTTCCTTTGAATGTTTCGCAAACTCTTCGGGAGTTTTTTCTCCAATGACATTGGCATCGACCTCGGCACCGCCAACACCCTCGTCTATGTAAAAGAACACGGCATCGTACTGCGCGAACCCTCGGTCGTCGCAGTGAACGCGGGCACCCGCGAGGTGCTCGCCGTGGGAGATGAGGCCAAACGCATGCTCGGCCGTACGCCGGGCAACATCGTCGCCATCCGTCCTCTCAAGGACGGCGTGATCGCCGACTTCGAGACCACCGAGGCGATGCTCAGCTACTTCATTAAAAAGGTGCACAACCGCATGCGCCGCCCCAAACCACGGGTGGTCGTCGCCGTGCCCTCCGGCATCACCGAGGTCGAGAAGCGCGCCGTCAAGGAATCGGCCCAGCGCGCCGGAGCCCGCGAAGTCTACCTCATCGAAGAGCCGATGGCCGCTGCGATCGGAGTAGGCATGCCGGTGATGGAGGCCGCCGGCAACATGATCGTCGATATCGGCGGCGGCACCACCGAGGTGGCGCTGATCTCCTTCTCCGGCATCGTCTACAGCCGCAGCGTCCGCGTGGCCGGCGACGAACTCGACGAGGCCATCGTCAGCCACCTCAAACGCGCCTACAACCTGATGATCGGAGAACGCACCGCCGAGGATATCAAGATCAGGATCGGCTCGGCCTACCCTCTCGACAAAGAAATCACCTACGACGTCAAGGGCCGCGACCTCGTCGCCGGCCTGCCCAAGACCATAACCATTACATCCCAGGAAATCCGCGAAGCCATGTCCGAGCCCCTCGGCACCTTCGTGGACTCCGTGCGCACCGCTCTCGAAAGCTGCCCGCCCGAACTCGCCGCCGACCTGGTCGACAGCGGATTCGTGCTCGCCGGTGGCGGCGCGCTGCTCAAAGGGCTGAACAAATTGCTGGAGGAGGAGACGGGCCTGCCCGTCATCATCGCCGAAGATCCGCTTAGCGCGGTGGCCGAAGGAGTCGGCCGCGTGCTTTCGGAAATCGAGTACCTCCGCAAAGTGGCCAGCCGCGAGGGATGACCCCGGCTGTCGGCAGGCGCACCCTGTGCCGCCTGCCGGACGCCCGGATCCCGCCGCCATGAGGATCACTCACATTGTTTCCATTGTTCTGTTTCTCGCCCTGGCCTTCTGGGTGGCCAGTCGCAGCCCCCACGTCAAGCTCCGCGTGCAATCGGCCGCCCTTGCCGTCGCCTCGCCATTCATCAAAAGCGGATCGGCCATGGAACAACGCGCCACCGCATTCCGCAATGAAGTGCGCGACTCCGCCGAGCTGGCGCGCGAAAACGAACGCCTGCGCCGCGAACTCGACCTGCTGCGCATCTACAGCCGCGACCGCAGCGAAATCTACGACGAAAACCGCCGCCTCGCCCGCGCCCTCGACTACCGCGAGCGCAGCGCGTTTAACCTACTGCCCGCCCGCGTCATCCAGCGCGAACGCAACACCTGGTGGAGCACCGTGACCATCGACCGCGGATTCGAAAACGGGCTGGCCGTGGGGGCGGCGGTGATCGTGCCCGAGGGCCTCGTCGGGCGCGTGATTACCGTCGCTCCGAGCACCAGCGTCATCCTCCTGCTCACCGACAGCCACTGCAAGGTTGCGGCGCGCACGCTGGGCTCCCTCGACCTGCGTGCGGTGGTCACCGGCAGCCGCGGCAATACCGGTGCGACCCCCTTCCTCACCATGGGGCCGCTGCCCCTCGACACCGAAGTCGAGTCCGGGCGGCAGGTGCTCACCACCGGCAGCGGCCTCGTCTTCCCGCCCAACTACCCGGTGGGCACCATCGAATCGATCGAACAACGCGAATTCTACAGTGTGGCCCAGGTGCGGCCCGCCGCCGACTTCAAAACGCTCGATCAGGTATTTGTCGTCCTGTCCGAAAAGAGAGGAGGCGAATCATGAGACTCCTCTACGGCGGCCTGCTGGCCATGGCGCTCACCATCGCCTTCCTCCTCCAGGAATGGATGCCCGCCCTCGCCGCGTGGACCGAAGCCCTCACCGGCCTGCCCGTCCACGACGCCGGATGGACGCGCAACGCGCGCATCCTTCTTCTCGCCGCATTCTTTTTCCCCGCCGCCCTCACCGTATCCTATCCGGGCATGCTCGCCCTCGCCTTCGCCACCGGCCTGCTTTGGGATGCCCGCGAGGCACTCGTTCTCGAAGACGACCCCACCTGGATGGTTCAGGGCACGGGCTGGGGTGGCACGCTCCTTCTGTTGCTCCTGCTGGGCAGCCTGATCCAGGGTGTGCGCCCGCTTTACCAAGCCGGTCACTGGTTGATTCCCCTCGCCCTCTGCCTGCCCTGCATCGCCATCCTGGTGGTCGGCGAGTTCACCTGGAATCACGTTCGCTCCGGCAGTTTCGCGCTGCCTCCGGGCTTCTGGGGCAAGGCCGCGCTCACCACTTTCCTGACCTGGCTCCCCGCCCCGCTCGTTCTGTTTCTGCTTACCCGAGGGCTCGCCGCCACCGGCTGCGAGCCCGCCGCCACCCCCGGATTTTCACGCTAGCCATGTGGTTCACCGCCTCCAGAATCCGTCTGCTCGTTCTCGCCGTGCTTTTCTTCGGCGGAATCTTCCTGCTGCTGGCACGCCTCTGGTCGCTGCAAATTCAGAACCAGGACTACTTCGTGCAGCGCATTCCCGGCGCATCCACCGTCACCGTGCGCGTGCCGCCGGTGCGCGGGCTCATCCTTGACCGCCACGGCGAAATCCTCGCCGACAACGAAATCAGCTACGAGGCCAGCTTCGACCTCGAACAAATCGTGCGCACCTTTCGGGAAGAGCGCGAAGGGCCGATGCCCACCTTCGCCTATGAAATCCGCCCGCGCGAATCCGTCCGCACGCGCCTCACCGAGGAAGCCGATATCATTGGTATCTTCAAAGAAATTGTCGTGCCGCGCCTCGAAGCCCTCGACCTGCTCTCCGACTTCAACGCGCGCCGGATGCGCACCCACTACCATACCCACCGTGGCCTGATCCCCTTCGTCTATCGCGACAACCTCACCTACGAGGAATACGCCCGCTTCGCCGAAAACATCGGCAACATCCCCGGCCTCATCGTCCGCCACCGGGCACGCCGCCACTATCCACACGGTGCCATGGCCGGACACCTGCTCGGCTACCTCAAACAACCCGAATCCGGCATGCTGCCCGAGCACGAAGCCGGCGAATTCCAACACTATGTCCCCGACGACGAGGGCGCTGTGGGTATCGAGCACGGGCTCGATGAACACCTCCGCGGCCGCCCGGGCCGCCAGAGCATGCGCCGCAACGAGCGCGGGCGCGTGCTCGAAGAGATCGCCTTCGAGCCGCCGGTTCGTGGCAACGATGTCATACTCACCCTCGATGCCGAGTTCCAGATGGTCGCCGAGCGCGTCATGCGGCAGGTCGGGCGGGGGGCTGCGGTGGTCGTCGATGTCCGCAACGGCGACATCGTCGCCATGGCCTCCGTGCCCAGTTTCGACCCCAACCACTTCATCCCCCGCATTTCCACCGACCAATGGAATGCCTACACCCAGGACCCCACCCACCCTCTCCTCGCCGCCGCCCTTGGCAGCTACGAGCCAGGCTCCACCTACAAAATCGTCGCCGCTCTCGGTGGTGCCCTCGCCAACCGCGAACACGACCGCTTCGTCTGCCGAGGTGGCGTGACCTACGGCAACCATTTCAAACGCTGCTGGATCCACGACCGCGGCGGCTCCCACGGCAGCCTCGACCTCGTCGAGGCCATGCAGCGCTCATGCAACGCCTACTTCTACCTCCTCGGCAACGCCATCGGCGGCACACCCATGGTGGAGGCGGCGCAGCTGCTGGGCCTGCACCGCCCCTCCGGCCTGGAGATCCGCGGCGAGGACCACGGCATCGTCATGGGCGACACCTTCTGGCGCGAAGTGATCCGGCGCAATCCGGGACGCAGCATGACCCCCGCCGAAGTGGCTAACATGGTCATTGGTCAAGGCGAGACCAAGACCAACCCGCTTCAGATCGCCATGGCGTCCGCCGCCATTGCCAATGGCGGCATGGTCCTCCAGCCACGCCTCGTCCACCGCATCAATCTCGGCCACTCCAACCACATGCTCTACCCGGACGGCACCGACGGACGCCAGCGCCCCGAAGACCCCATCATCACCGCCGACCTTCGCGCCTCCGGCATTTCCGCACACGCCATCGAGGCGATCCAGGAGGGGATGTACAAAGCCGTCAATGTGACCGGCGGCACAGCAAGCAACGCCCGCGCCGAAGGCACCACCGTCAGCGGGAAAACCGGCACCGCCCAAACCAGCATCCGCGGACGCCGCGGCAACCACGCCTGGTTTACCGGTTACTTCCCCTCCGAAGAGCCGCGCTACGCCTTCACCGTGGTCGTCCTCGGCGGCAAGGGCGGCGGAGCCGTCGCCGCACCGCTGGCGCGCCGCCTCATCGAAGGCATTGTCGAAATCGAGCGCGACCGCGACGAACCCGGCACCGGAGGACGCCCCATCATGGCTGCCCTCCCCCCCGCACGCGGCCATTTCGACGCCATCGAGGAAATCCTCCTGTCCGAGGAAGACGAGCCCGTCGTCGTCTCCACCCCCGCGCCCGCCACCTTCCCGCAGGCCGGGCCGGACGCCACACCCGAAGTGCGCCCGGCAAGACTCATCGCGCCACCCCCCGCCACCATCGAAGACACCCCCGACGCCGAGGGCACCGTCGTGCGACCCGGCTCCGGCTGACGCGAGAACTCCAACGCCACACCGACGGCATCCACTCCATCCCAAGGGGCTCGCAGCCCCACAACCTTCAACCCAAAACTCAAACCCATGTTAAGCGCATTGAAACGCCTCTTCCGCAAACCCGAATTCAACGAAGGCAAGAAAATTGTCGTCAACTGCGAAAAACTCGAACGCCGCGTCGCCCTCGTCGAGGACGGCGTGATCGAGGAATACAACATCGAACGAACCGACGACGAACGTCTCGTCGGCAGCATTTTCAAAGGCCGTGTCCGCAATATCGAACAAGGCCTCAAGGCGATGTTCGTCGACATCGGCTTCGAGAAAAACGCCTTCCTGCACTTCTGGGATGCCATCCCCGCAGCCCTCGACGGCAGCCTCGAGAAGATCGAGCGCACCGGCGGCAGCCGCGGCAAACAGCAGAAAAAGATCACATCCAAGGACATTCCCGAGATCTACCCCGTCGGCTCGGAAGTGCTCGTCCAGGTGACCAAGGGGCCGATCGGCAGCAAAGGCCCGCGCGTGACCACCAACATCAGCCTCGCCGGCCGCTACCTGGTGCTCATGCCCTTCAACGAACAGTGCGGCATTTCGCGCAAAATCGACGACCCGAAGGAGCGCCAGCGCCTCCGCCGCATCCTGCAGAAACTCAGCATCCCCGAGGAAATGGGCGTCATCATGCGCACCGTCTGTCAGGGCAAGCGCGTCCGCCACTTCGTCCGCGACCTGCACATGCTGCTCGACGAATGGAACGCCATCGACGAGGCCCGCAATTCGCGCAAAGCCCCGGTCTGCTGCTTCCAGGAACCCGACCTCATCGGCCGCGTCGCCCGCGACCTCCTCACCGAGGATGTCGACGAAATCCTCTGCGACAACCTCGAAGCCGTCGAACGCATGCAGGAAACCGTGGCCCAGGTGTCGCGCCGCGCCAAACGCCGCATCAAGCACTACCCGACCGACACCCCCATCTTCGCCAAACTCGGCATCCAAAAACAAATCGACGACGCCTTCCACCGCCAGGTCTGGCTGCCTTGCGGCGGATACATCGTCATCGACGAAACCGAGGCCATGATCACTGTCGATGTCAACACCGGACGCAACCGCGGCGCCAAGAACATGGACAAAACCATCCTCCAGACCAACCGCGAGGCCGCCGAGGAAATTGCCCGCCAGCTCCGCCTGCGCAACATCGGTGGCCTGGTGGTCGTCGATTTCATCGACATGAAATCCCGGCGCGACCAAAATGAGGTTTACCGCGCGATGAAGGAACGCCTGCGCCGCGACCGCGCCAAGACCCAGGTGATGCAAATTTCCCCGCTCGGGCTCATGGAAATGACGCGCCAGCGCCTCCACGAAAGCCTCAGCGACACCATCTACGACCCCTGCCCCTACTGCAACGGCAAGGGCCGCGTCAAAACCACCACCTCGATGTCCGTCGAACTCCAACGCAAACTCTCCAGCATCATCGAGCGCTTCCGCGGCCGCGTCGGCGACCTGCTCATCGTCGTCAACCCCGAGGTGCTCAACCGCCTGCGCACGTCCGACGAGCAACTCGTCGTCGATCTCGAACGTCGCCACGAGGGGCGCCTGATCTTCCGCGCCGACCCCACCGCCCACCGCGAACACATCCTCATCGCCGACGCCCGCACCAAAGAAGAAATCAAGGATTGATCGCCCGCGAAATCAGGGCACCTTGTCCCGGTGGCCGTGCCTCCCGGTCGGCCGCCGGAACCTCTATCCCTGCTTTTCTCCGCCATGAAACGCCCCCCGCTTTCCCAGGGCATCGCGGCCCGTGCCGCCCTTGCATTCGCCGGCCTTTGCCTACTCCTTCTCCCCGTCTCCTGCGGAAAGATCAGCGAGGCGGCCTCCAACCTCCGTGCCAAAATGCCCAACGGCATCGGCACACCGGAGGAACCCGCCGCCCCTGTCCTCGACCCCGCCAAACACCTCGCCGGCGGTACCGTGCATGCCGCCAATGCAAGTGACCTGCCCGGCCTCATCGCCAACGACCCCCGCCTCGTGGTGATCGATTTCTACGCCGATTGGTGCGGCCCCTGCCGCATGCTCGCCCCCGTCCTCGAACAAGTGGCCGGGGATTTCTCCGACTCCGCCGTGATCGTAAAGGTCGATACCGACCGCAATCGCAACGCCCTCGGCAGATACGGCATTCGGGGCATCCCCGATGTGCGGTTCTATCACAATGGCAGCGAGGTCGACCGCTTCACCGGATTTCTCCCCATCGGCGAGGTGCGCCGCAAATTCGCGCGCCACACCTCTTCCGTGGTGGTCGCCCCCGCCTCCGGGGAAACGGCTGGCGAAACGGCCACCGACAACAATTCAGCCGGATCGATGCTCGACCGCCTCCGCCATGCCATGACCAGCCGCTCGGACGAAGCCGAAGCGTCCGCCGAAGCGAGCACCGCCCAAAGCAACCGCAGCCTCAGTACAGGGGCAAATCCGGAGGAAGAAGCCGCCCCGGCCGCCATCCAACCCCTCGAATCACGACGCGCCTGGACGCCGGCCGGCGTCCAGCCACGCACGGACTGATTACCCGCGGCCATGCCCCAACCCAGCGCGCCGGATATCGGCACCCTCCCACCGCTCCCCCCGCTTCCCTCGGCATGCGCCGAATGCGGCATCCGCGTGATCCCAACCACCGGCGCGAGCGGACTCCCATGCGTCAGCATCCCCGCCCGCGGCAGCGACCTCTCCCCTTGGACCGCCTCCGCCTTCGCCGCCGCCCTGGGCGCTCTTGGCATCGCCATCGCCGTCCTTGGCCAGATCGGTTCAGGCCTTCTCCTCCTCGCCGCCGCCCTGCCCACCACCCTCTGGCTCCTGCGCCTGCGCCGCCTGCGCTGGACCATTAGTATCCAAGGCAAAACACTACTCGCCACCGAACACGGCCTCTTCCGCCAGCAACACATTACCATCCCGCCCGACCTCCCCCTCACCGCCAAACGCTGGATGCGCTCCAACGCCCGCACCTGGCACGGCGTGTTCGCCACCCCCCTCAAAGGCAAACCCATCCTCCTCGCCGCCGCCCTCCCCCACGAACCAGCCGCCACCTCCCTCACCACCTTCCTCGACGCCTGCCGCTCACGTGAGGGAGGGGCTCCTCCACAAATCAAGGAAACCCGATGAACCACCGGGGATGAGACGGGCCTTGGGCCCTTGGGATTGCCTGCGGCAAAGTTCCTGGGGCGCTGCCCCAGGCTAGTTACGTTAAGAGAAAGGAGAGCGATTGTGGCATGGCGCGGTGGAAGGGGGCGGTCGAGGGCCTACGGCTCTCGTGTTCCAGGAACAACATACCTGCGGGGATGCCCCAGGCTGGTATGGAACTCACTCAGGCAGCAAGGGCAGCCCCAGCTCCTTGAGAAACGCATTGTGCTTCGCGGCAGCCTTCTTGATGGATTTCTCGATTTCCTTCAACTCCTTGTGGGTGGCCTTGAGGTCGATTTCCGCCTCCGCCACTGCCGTGCTGATGTAGCGGGAGATGTTGAGGTTGAAGCCGTTTTTCTCGATTTCGGCCATTTCCACCCGACGGGAGTAACGGTCTTCTTTCTTCCGGTGCTGGTAGGTGTCGATGATTTTTTCGATGTGCTGCCGTGACAGTTGGTTCTGGCGCTTGCCTTTCACAAAATGCTCAGCCGCGTTGATGAAGAGCACGTCGTCGGGCTTCTTGCATTTCTTGAG
>SLCJ01000364.1 GCA_007125835.1 Verrucomicrobiales bacterium
CCATCCACCAAACCCACACGCCGGACACCCCGGCCGCCAAAGGATCCGAAAAGGGCTACTTCGCCTTCGGGGGCTCATGCGTCATCACGCTCTTCGAAAAGGGTGCCATCACATTCGCCGACGACCTCGTCGAACACTCCGCCGCCGCACGCGAAACCCTCGCACACATGGGCACCCCCATGGGGCGGCTCCCATAGCCCCAGGCCCCTATCATCAATCCTGAAATACGGAAATCTCTGCCGCAGGGCCACGCTCGCCTCATCCCAAGGAACGTCACGGAAGCACCGGATCCCCGCCCTCGATGTCGCCGCCCACACCCGGAAACGGCACACCCTGCCAATCCTCGGGCGGCACCGGCGGGCGCGGGGCCGGACTGCCCGGCAACACGCCGGGCGAATCACCGCCCACCGGCCTCGCCCTCATATCCGCCGGAAAATCATCCGCCACCACCAACACCGGCCGACCAACCCGCATGCGCACCTGCTTGAACTCGCGCGGAATTCCCCTCTCAAACTGCCCCATGCGCAAAATCTCCGGCCAGAAAAATCCGTCCTCGATCCCCCCCATCCACGCGTCGGCAAAATCGTAAACCGCTCCGTCAAAAATCGGCACATTCGAAAACAACGCCTCGCTCTCGTTACGAGAAATCAAAAGCGAATACTCGTTCACAGGCAAGCCATCCGCCCGAAACACTTCGTCCGCCCTCCGGAAATCCGCCTTGCGTATCTCCCGCAAATTGCTACTCCTGCTGACAAATTCCTCCAGCAAGCCAGCCCAGCCCGCGTATACCGCAAGGTCCTCCTCGCTGAGCTGCGGCGGCCAGTCGTCGGGCATGAACACCGTCACCACCCCGGCCCCGGTCAGTCGCGGGTCCACTTCAGCCGCCCGCGGCGGCAGATGCCAGTCGCCCGTCCGGCACCCGGAGAACATTAGCATCCCCACAAGCAGCACACACGCCAGCGGCCGCGCCAAACGGAAAATCAATCTGCTGTCTTTCGATTCACTGGTTTCCGGCATGCACACTTCCTTGATCTACGGACCGGCTGCGGCCGCTGCACCACAATACCACCCCACGCCGCAAATCCTTTCAATACCTTGCCCCGCTGAACACCCCGCGCAACGGAAAATCTCACCCCCCCCTTTGACAATCACCGCCACAGGTCGAGAGTAAAGGCACATGCATCCGCTGGTCAAACAAATGCTCCTCCTGCTGCTGCTCGCCGCCATCGCCATCGGCGCGCTTCTCGCACACGGCCTGCGCTCGGAGCGCTACGGCCTCGCCTCTCTAATCCTAGGCCGCGAGGCCGCAGACCCGGCAGCCACCCCGCTCACTCTCCCCGAGAACCCGCCGCTCGACGAAACGGACGTGCCCCTGCTCTCCCGCCTCAATGAAGAATACGCCCGACTCACCGCCGCCGTGGTTCCCTCGGTAGTCGGCATTCACTCCCTCCAGACGGTCGAAGTGCGCGGAGCCCTCCAGGGCAAGCGTCAGTTCGAGCGCCCGCTCGGCTCTGGCGTCATCGTCACCTCGGAAGGCCACATCATCACCAACCACCACGTCGTCGCCGGCAACCAGAGACTTCGCATCACCTGCATGATGCCCAATGGAAGACGTCAGGTGTTCGACGCCGAATACCTGGGCTCCATTGTTTCCTACGATATCGCCGTGCTGCGCCTCGTCGCGCCCCCGGGCATGCGCTTCGCCGCCCTGCGAATCGGCGATTCCTCAGAAGTGCGGGCCGGCCAGATCGTATTCGCCGTCGGCAACCCCTTCGGCCTCAGCGAATCGGTCACAAAAGGCATCGTCTCCGCCCTCGACCGCCGCATGTCGGACACAGGTCCAAGTTATTTCCAGGCCGACACCCCCATCAACCCGGGAAATTCAGGCGGCCCCCTGATCAACCACAGGGGCGAAGTGATCGGCATCAACACCGCCGTGCTCCGCCGCCCCGGCTCCGCCTCCGCCCCCCAGGGAATCGGCTTCGCCATCCCCTCCAACGAAGCCTGGGACGCCTTCCTCCTCATCACCGGACGCGGACGCGCCCCAAGCGGATACCTCGGAATTGCCACCATGGACATGACCGCCTTCGCCGCCGCCCGCCTCGGCCTGCCCGAACCACGCGGCGTGCTGATCGAGGAGGTGGTGCCGGGCGGCCCCGCCGAAGCAGCCGGACTCCGCCCTTATGACGTGGTCCTCACCATGAACGGCCAGGCCCTCCGCTCCAATTCCCAGTTCATCGAAATGATCCGCTCCCTGCCCCCAGGCAGCGAAACCGTCATCGACGTCTGGCGAAATCAGGCACAAATCGCCCTCACCGCTCGCATCGGCGATGCCTCCATGCTTCCCGACCTGCAACCCGACCAGGCCACAGACCCGCCTCCTGGGTTCCCCGGGCAGCCCACCACCAACATCCCAGAACGGGATCCCGCCTCCCATGCCATTCTGCAAGCCGTCGGCATACGCGTCACCCCCGGCACCCAGGGCCTGCGGGTCGATGCCGTCCGCCAAGGCTCCCTCGCCGAGTCGAAAATCCACGTCGGAGACCAAGTCACCGCCGTCAATTCCACAGAGGTCGACTCGCCAGCCGCCTTCAACCGCGCGCTGATCGCCGCAGCGGGAGAAGCGGAAATCCAAATCAAAATCGTCCGCAACGATGAACCGCTGACAATCACCTTGGGATTCTAACACGGAAACAGCAGAACCATCACCCCCTCATACATACCTCCGACATCAAGTGCGCAGCCCGCCTGCTCAGCCAGCAAACCCGCAATCCCAAGCGCCCCCTCGTCCGGCTCCCGTTGCACTCCGGCTACTCTTTCCATGCGCAGACAGGGGGTGTCGCCGCTCATTCGCAGTGACACCTCGAAGCGCTCCCCCTTGACCGGCCCCAACGCCAGCAGCAGATACCGCACAAGCAGCGCCAACAGCAGAAAATCACCAGCTGGAAAATCGACAGTCCCGGCCTGGCGGTCCCATTTCAATCGCACCCCGCACCCGGAAGCCGCCAAATTCAACGCCCTCCCGAGCAAAGGCCCGACATCCACTTGGTCAGCCGCGAAATCGGCACCCCCCGTGGCCGCATAGGCGATCGACGCCAACCTGAGATTCTCCTGCGCGCCGCCGCCCTCCGCCGCCTCCACACTGATTTCGGCCAGCGAAGCCAGCAGGCGCAGGTCCTCACCCAACCGCCGCCGCAAATCGGAAACCGCCGCCCCCGCATGGCGCGCCATTTCGCACACCCGGCACACAGCTCCCTCATCACCCGGCAGCAGCACTTCCTCGATCCCGACCAGCAAACCATTGGCAAAACGGCCCCATCCCCCGATCCGGGAATACCCGCCCGCGAAAACCGCGGTAACCTCCAGCCCCGTGGGATCCCGATCATCCGCCCACCCCGCCAGTCGGCGCAAAGCCGGATTCACCGCCACAACCCTCCCCTTCGCATCCAACCGAACCATGGCCTCCCTCGTGGCTGAGAAAAACTCCTCGAAAACCGCATCCACGGCAGGCTCAGATGCCTCCAATCCATCCTCCTCCAAGCCACCTCCATCCCCCTCCGCATCACCTCCAGGCAGCACCGGCTTTATCGGCACGCCAAAACGCACAAGTCCCTGCACCGTCTCCCCATCCGGACAATAAGGCATCAGGCTCCACAAAACGCGCACCTCCTCCCCGCCCACGGAAAACACCTCCTCAAGCGTCTCAAACCCCGAATCCCGCACGCCCGTCCGCCACCCCTCAACCAAAGCCGCATGCTCCTTCATTCCAAACCCACAGCCCCGCACCGGCAACGCTTCCCAATACGACCTGCCAAAGAGCCGCCCGCGCTTCGACACCGCTTCTGAAAACGCCTGACTGCTCCCCAAAATCAACCCCACGCGATCCATCACAACCACCCAGCCACCCAACTGACCCAACACCGAATGACCCACCGAACGCTCAAACGAAGACACCGCGCTGCGAATCGGTGCCGACGTCCCACGCACCGCAGCCGTCGCCGGAGTGGCACCGTCCACCACACCACGATCTGCCGCGTGCATCCGAACCGGCGTCGCCGCCGCATCCACCAGATGCTCCCAGATTTCCCCCTCCTCATCAAAGCCCACCACTCGCGCCACAAAGCGCCCCTCCGCCACCCAGTTTGGCGTGCCAGCCCCACCCGCAGACAACCCCACCAACTGGCACCCCTCGTCCCACGCCCTCTCCAACAGCCCCCCCACACCACCAGAGTCCTGAGCCGCCGGAAAAACAACCATCCCACATTCCGCCAGCGCCACACCCGCCGCCGCCACATCTTCACACTCGACCACATGCGCTCCCGCCGCCCGCAATTTCGCCGACGCTGCGGCACACCGCTTCTCCGGGTCCGCCAACACCAGCACCCGCGCCGTGGCAGAACGCCGCATGGGCCGCGGCTCACGGGCACTCGCCGGTCGCGCCGCAATCCGCACCGCCTCGGGAACAAGGACTGCCTTCGGAACACGAGCCGACTGCGGAATCGGCACCGGCTCCCCGGCAGGGCCGCCGACCCCGCCGTCCGACACCACTCCGCCCTCGTCCCCCGCTTTCTCTTTTTTACTCCAGAATGCCATTGTGCGAATTCAGCAAATAAGAAAAAAACGCACCCGATCACACCCCGCGTCAGCGGATCGGGCGATCATCGCCCACCGGTTTCATACTCTCCAAAAGCCGCCGATTGAAATCCTCCGCCGTGTCCTGTCCCAGACTCCGCAGCTTCTGATCCAACGCCGCCACCTCGATCAACCTCGCCACCTCACGCCCAGGAGCCACCGGCAGCTCCACATGCGGCAGCGACACCCCCAGAATCTCCACCGTCTCACGCCGGACACCCAGCCGGTCCACCTCGTTCAACGCCGACTCATGACGCAATGTCACCACAAAATCCAACCTCTTCTCCAACCGCACCGCCGCCACACCAAACAAGGAATGCACGTTGATCAGACCGACGCCCCGCACCTCCATCAAGGATCGCCCGATCTTCGGAGCCATTCCAATCAACTCTCCACCCACTAAACGCAAATGCACCAAATCATCCGCCACCAGACTCGCCCCCCTCTCCACCAGACCCAGCACGCTCTCACTCTTGCCCGTCCCACTCGCCCCGCGCACCAATACCCCAATCCCCCTCACATCCACCATGCACCCATGCTCGCTGGCCACCGGCGCGAACTCCCACTCCAGCTTGATCGTCGCCTTGTTGATAAATTTCATCGTGATCATCGGCGTCGTCAGCACCGCCAACCCCATCCGCTCCGCCACCGCCAGCAAATCCTTCTCCAACCGCGCCCCTCGCGACAACACCAGACAGGGAGGCCCAGACTCACACAAAGCCTCCATCCTCTCCACCCGCGTCGCCGGCGGCAAACTCCGCAAATACGAAAGCTCCGAATTCCCCAATACCTGTATCCGCTTCTTCGCAAAATAGGTGAAAAATCCAGCCAGAGCCAAACCGGGGCGGTTCACCGTGGGCTCGCTGATGGCTCGATCCAACCCATCCTCGCACGCCGCCAAACCCATTCCCAAAATGTCCCGATACTTCGTGTAAAAATCACGGACACTCAACTTGCTGATCTGCTTTGGTTTCCCCTGCATTCCCCACAATAGCCCATACCCCCC
>SLCJ01000203.1 GCA_007125835.1 Verrucomicrobiales bacterium
GAGCCGTTGAAAAATGCGTCCTGAAGGGACGCTGGCAAGCGTGACATCAATGCACGACGATTCCATGTTGAATCTACGGTCTTCGTTCCTGTCCGGCGGCAACTTCTACCTCGTTTTACCGGCAAATCAATGCCTGCCAATTTATGTTTGCACGCTGGGGGTAAGCGGGCCGCAAATTGAAGGATCCTTGTAGCGGCGCGTCTGTGACCGTCGCACTATTTTTTCTTTCCGGCCATGCGTTTACCGAAAAACTTTACGTGTTGCCCCAAATCGGCCATCCCGGGCCATTCCAATCGAGAATTGACTCCATTCCCATGTGATGTAGAATTTACATCATGACGCGCACTCAGATCCAACTTCCGGACGAGCTTTACCAGCGGGCCAAGGCTTTCGCGGCGCAGCGCGAACTTTCGCTGGCCGAGGTAACCCGCCGCGGGCTTGAATTGTTTCTCGACCGCTTCCCGAGCAGCGAGCCAAGCCACAGCGCATGGCAACTTCCCCGTGTCGATGCCGGCGGCATCAAGGTTCCATTGGATTCCCTGCGCGGGATCGCGGCCGAGGATGAAAGCACCCGCAGCCTCGCCGACGGATGATTTCGCTCGATACGAACATCCTCTTGCCCGCCGTCGAGATCCGAAATGCCGATCACCCGAGGGCGGCGGCTTTTCTCGAATCCCTCCATGACCGTCAGGATGTCGCGATCTGCGAGTTCATCCTGCTCGAACTCTACGTGCTCCTGCGGAACCCCGCCGTGCTCGGCAAACCCCTCTCGCCCGCCGCCGCCACCGATGTGTGTCAGGCCTTTCGCCAGCACCCTCACTGGCAAGTCATCGGCTTTCCCCCTCATAGCAGGGCATTTCACGACGCCTTGTGGCCGAAATTCCGCGAAACTGGCTTCGCCCGCCGCCGCGCCTATGATTGGCGGGTCGCGCTCCTCCTCGTGCAGCAAGGCGTCACCGAATTCGCCACCGCCAACGAAAAGGACTTCCGCGACTGCGGCTTCCATCGGGTCTGGAATCCATTACGCTACTGAACGGTATTCAAACCCATCCCTTCCAGGTTTTAGTTGATGCCCCCTGCATTTTCACACAGGAACCGCCATTCCCTCTGCCTCCGCGAGCGCACGTTGGCGGTCATCGAAGGTCAGGAAACCATCCATCCCGAGATGGATGGCAGTAGCGACGTGGAGGATATCCGCCAGCCGATGACCCGCGGCGGCGGTATGGGTGGCACTGAGGCGCTCGGCGATGTGATGCACTTCTGGCCAATCCACCGGGTGGACTTCGAGGATACGCAATGCCAGATCGGCCTGGAGGTCGCGCAGCATCGCCGTCGCTTCGCGTTGGCCGAAGCCCTTGCTCCGGTCCTTGTTGAACAGCCTTACTTGAAGCCGACAGGATTGGCGGAACTCAAGCAGCAGCAAGCTGGAGACAGGGATCGGGCCGGGATTCTGCTCCATCCAAGCATCCACCTGCGGCGAAAAAATCTGCTCGCGATAACGCGAACAGAGAAAAGAAGTATCGGGGAAGGTTCGCATGGTGGCTTAGCCTTCCTCGCCTTCGAGTTCGTAATCGCGCATGGCTTTCACTTCTTCTTCCGAGAAACATCTGTCGCCCCAAATCGCTTTGCGTCGCGCGGCGGCATCAGGGCGGTGGGATGGCAATGTGGATGGTGGAGATTCCGCCGGTGTCAAAAACGCGACCGGGGTTCCGCGTTTCTCAATGCGGATGGTTTCACCTTCCTCAAGCCACGCCTGGAGCGTCGAAAACTCATTGCGTAGCTCGCGTAGTGTGGCTACTTTCATGTGGACAATATAAGTCCACAAACCAAATAAGCAAGGATGAAAAGACACGAAAGAAAAATTTGCCTGATTCAATTTATGCCAGCCAAGTTGAAGTTGATGCTGGTAACCGACAACCCACGGCGGATACGCTTTCATTGATGGCACGCTTGCCAGCGTCCCTTCAGGACGCATCTCTCGACCGCGATGCTTCGCGGTTGAAACCCCGGGCTTTGATCTTTTGTGCCTTCGGCACAGCGGGAAGCCTTCATTGGGTCGCCTTTTGGGCTTCAGCCAAATCTCTGTTCTGCATCAAAATCTTTGCCTTCCAATTTATATTTGCATGGGTCCCGCAGACTGCCGACGCCCTCTGGCATCCCTTCGGGATGCGGTAGCTTGGATCTTGGTTCCCGGGGGTATCGCCCGCAGAGCGGGCTCGACCCCCGGCTACGATCTGGCATCCCTCCGGGATGAGGGGCACCACCAAATCTCCACAAAATCTTTGCCCATGCCCTCTGGCATCCCTCCGGGGTGAGGGGTGCTGGTGTGCCCAGCATCCCGGCCCCGGCCGCCACCCGCCTCTGGCATCCCTCCGGGGTGAGGGGTGCTGGTGTTGGGGAGGGCGCAAGGGGATCCGCGTCTGCGATCTGACATTTCTCCGGGATGGATGGCGGGCAGCCCGGCTTCCGCTTGGCCTATTCCGGGGGCGGTGGCAAACCGTCCCTGCTTGGCGTCCCTCCTTGGCGGAGAAATGCTGGTCTCCGATCTCCGCCACGATGAAACGATGAAATCCATCCAGCCCATCGGCTTTTTCGTTTGGAAAGCGGCAAGGATGGGGGATCTGCTGCCGGGAGAAGGTGAAGGCGGGGATTTTGTGGGGTGGGGTGGGGGGAATTCGCGCTTGGCAGGAGGTGACAGAGCGTTCATGGTTCCCGAGTTTCCAACCTCCCCACACAATCATGGCATGGTTTTATTCCCAAGACGGCACCCGGCAAGGCCCGGTCACTGAAAGCGAGTTTCGAGCGATGGTGGATTCCGGCCAGTTGACACCGGATTCGCTGGTGTGGACGGAGGGCATGGCCGACTGGCAGCCCTTGTCGGCGGTGGGTGCCGGTGGCGCTCCGGAAGGGGTGGCGGCCGAGCAGCAGGCGCATTTGAATGTCCAGCGCGCCCGCGAGGGCGTGGCGGGTGCCGGGCTTCATAATGTCGAGTATGGTGGTTTCTGGATCCGCTTCGCCGGGTATTTGATTGATTATGTCATCGTCACGGTGGCAATGCTGGTGTTGATCCTTCCGCTGTCCGTCCTTGGCGCGTTTTCGGGAAGCGAAGCGGCTGAGTTGGGCATTGCCATCTTGACTCAGTTGATTGCTTTGGCCGGGGTGATCTGCTACAACGGCATCATGATCGGCCGTTACGGATGGACGCTCGGCAAGCGGGCGGTGGGCCTGCGTGTGATCTGCCCGGATGGCTCGCCCGTCAGCATGGGACGGGCCTTCGGGCGCGCCGCCGCCGAAATCCTTTCGGGCATGATTTGCGGGATCGGCTACATCATCGCCGCCTTTGATGAAGAAAAACGGACGCTCCACGATCATATCGCCACGACAAGGGTGATTCGTGACCAGTGAGGGCCGGGGCCTGGGTAGGCCGAAAAAGCCCGCGCCCTTGTGACTAGCCACGGAGCAACCCCCATTTTCCACAACCATGCTTCCGACCCCGACAGTTCCAGGCGCGGCACCGGACGGGCCGACGGGGGCGGGGGAAGCTTCGGGTGAGGCGGCGAAGAGCGCGGGGCCCGGGGTTATGCAGTGGGCGGATTGCCCCTGCTGCCGCCGCAAGGACTGTGTGCCGGTGCGCGACATCGAGGGTGCTGCTGTTTGTCTGATTTGCCGCAAGGAAGTCAATGCGGTGCTGCTGTCGGCCTTGGCGGAGTCTGGCGCGCCGCCACCGCCGCCACAGCCGCCCACCGAGGGTGAGGCCGCGTGTTTCTACAGCCCGGAGCGCCGCGCCGACCATGTGTGCGATCAGTGTGGCGTGCTGGTTTCGTCGCGCTGGGCGGGAAAATGGGGCGCGAGACGGATCTGCCTGCCCTGCCTCGAAAAGCTGCGCGCGGGCAACCGCTCAGCTGATTTCGAAAGCGGGCGCACGGCCTGGGACAATATCTGCCTGATCCTCGCATTGGTGCCTTTCACGCCTTTCACCTACTGGGCCGCCATCCTCACCGCGCCGACCGCCCTGTTTCTCGGCATCTGGCATTGGAAAAAACCGCGTGGCATGGTGCCGCGTGGTCCGTGGCGGATGATTTTGGCGTTGGTGCTGGCGGGTGGTCAGGTGCTGCTGATGCTGGCCGGTCTGTTCTTCCTGATTCGTTTCATCCTGATTTCATGAGAAAGCGTTTCGACCAGTTTGAGCTGTTGCATTCGGGTGGTTCCTCGCGCGGGTCGCTGTGGCTCGGGCCCGACCATTTGCTGGTCATCGAGACGAGCGGGTTTCTCCTCGCCTTCCATGAGAAGTATCGGCGCTTTGACTACGACCGCATCGAGGGAGTGTTCTGGTCGGAGACGCGGCGGCCGCGTTTGGCGGCGGGGGTGTGGACCGGTGTGCTTGCGTTCTCGGCGGCGATGACGGCGACCGGGCTGGCGGCGGACCGCCTGTGGCAGGTTGTTTTGTTCGGCATATGGGCGGTGTTAGGCGCAATTTTCACGGCAATCGAGTGGAGCAGCGGACCGCGGGGGCGGTGTCACATCCGCACGGCCGTTGGCACGTTTCCGCTGCGGGCGGTGAGCCGCGCGCGCGTGGCCCGCAAGGCGGCGGACCTGCTGGTGGCCCGCTGCCGCGAGGCGCAGGATCTGCTTGTCGGTTTCCGCGCCAAAGGGACGGCCGAGCCATCCGCTTTCGCAGTCCCACTCACCGCCAATCCACCGAAAAAAGCGGCCCGTGCGCCCGCTGATCCAAAGCCACCTGCTGTGGCGGCCTATCTTGGCTACGGCGCGGCTGTGGTGGTTGGGATCCTGCTGCTGGCGCAGGTTTTCGGGGGAGGGGCGCCTTGGGTCGTGGTGATGACCGCTTTGGTGACGTTGGCCGCTATGCTGGGCCTGTTGCTGGCGGTTTTGCGCTCGCGGGGTTTTGCCGATACCGGGTCCGCCGCCGCTTGGTGGCTCGCTTTCATCTCGCAAATGCTGGTGCTTGGTGCCGGTTATATGGTGTCGGTGGCGGTTGAGTTTCGCTCGGTGTTCGATGAGGAGCTGCAGAATGCGGGTCCAATCGCCGGCCCACTCCGCGAAATGTCCGCTGTCATGGAGTGGGGTGGGGGGATTGCGTTCTGGGGGTTTTTCTTGATCGGTCTTTTCTCGCTGGTGTCGGGTGCCTGGGGATTGGTGGCGGCGGTGGCCTACGGCGCGCAAGTCCGGCGTGCGCTGGCCGAACGCGGTGCCATTGTCGACACCCCGGCAGACGCGCCAGCCGAAAAGGCCCACAAGGCCGTCTCTGAGGCCGGGGGGCAAACAGCGGAGCCGTCAAACGCGCCGCCGCCAGGCGATGAACCCGGTGCCACCCACACGCAGCCGCCTGTGGCACCATCGCCACCGGGCACCCGGGAAGGAGGCGGCTCATGAACAGCGCTCCCGGCCCGGCTCCGCCCCCGCTTTCCGCGAGCGCATCGCCATCCCCGCCTCCAACGGCCATCCCCAAGGGTGGCTTGCGCTGCCAGTGGCACCCGGATCGTCCGGCCGCCGCACGCTGCCAATCCTGCGGCAGCTATTTCTGCCGCGATTGCGTCTCCGAGCACGACCTGCGCATGATTTGCTCATCCTGTTTGTCGGCAATGGCAAATCCGGCGGAAAAATCGCGCGGGCGC
>SLCJ01000069.1 GCA_007125835.1 Verrucomicrobiales bacterium
ATCGGTATCGAAATCGATGTGGGTGGTTGCCCAGCTCGGGTTGGCTGTAGCTGGGCCTTTGCGTTTTCATGTGCTGGATCGCTTCGCGGGAAGGCGACCAATGATCGCCTCCACGGTGAGGCGATCACACGCGTTCGCGTCGCGGCAGCGTCATGGAGATGCGGTTGTCTCAAACCGCTTTTCGGATGGGGTCGGTGAGAGGGCATCACCCGGAATCCTTCTAATCTGCTTCTCCAAACTCATGGAAGGAAGCGTTCTTCGATTTCGACGACGCTTCCATCTTTAAGCCGTAGTGCCAGGAGCGGGTGTCGTGGCCGGAGCGTTCTTGGGTCCAGCGGGTGATGGAAAATTCAAGCGGCATCGCCCGGACTGTAGCGAGGGGGCGCGAGACTTTCAGATGATTCCCTCAGGGTGTTCCCCTTCATGCGTCGTGCACGCTGCGGGCGAGGGAGCGGTGGTGGCGGAGGCATCTGGTGATGGTCCAGATGGCGAGGGCGGATTGGGCGGTGAGGCCGAAGATCAGTGCGGGGTGGCTGTGGGCGGCGGCGGCCTCCCAGGCGACGCCTTCGCCGACCATGGCGATGAAGGGTGTGGTCAGTGGCGACAGGGTTGCGACGTAGAATCCGGGCACGGCGACGGTGTCGGAAACCGCACCCAGCACCAGGGCCAGGAGGGCGGGGAAGGTCCACAGGGCGAGCAGCAGAAAGGTCAGTCCGCGCTTTTGCCAGGTTTCGCTCACGGCGGCGAGGGTGACGGCGGGCAGGAGGGTGGCGAGGGCGAGCGGCAGGATCCCGCCCGACGGGAAATTCAGCCCGGCCATGGCGTCGCTGGTGGCCATGGCGCGGCCGAAGGCATGGACGACGAAAGCCGACACCGCGCCGATGCCGAGAGCCCACGGCAGGGCGGAGGCCTCGTCGGCGGTGCGTGGCACGCGTTTCCAAGACAGGCGGCGCGCTCGGCGCAGCCCGCGGATGGATTCGTCGTGGGTGGGGGTGATGGCCTGGACGAGCAGCGCTCCGAGGACAATCAAGATTAACGCGAACAGCGCGACCACCGCGCCGCCTTCGCCGGCTCCTGCCTCGCCACTGAAAAGAAAACTCCAGCGTCCGCCGCGTCCTGCGGCGGCGACTGAGGGGAAAATGATTCCCCTTTCGAGCAGCGGCAGGAGGTTGCCGAGGATGAGGAAGGCGGCTCCGCCCTGGAGCGCGAGGGCCGGGATGCGGCCCAAAGCATGGCGGGACGAAGCCTTCCATTTTCGCAGCGCCATCGTTACGGCCACGGCGATCAGCGACCCTTGGATCAGCAGCGAAAACACTGCTTGTGGCAGGCCGAGCCCGAAGATTTCCACCTCCTGCCATTCCGGGCGCCGTACATCGCCGCCATAGCTGGCCACGGCGAGCGGCCCCCATTGCTCGATCACCACCGGGCGCACGGTCAGATGCTCGAATACCACGTAGCCGAAAGCCGAGAGCTGCGGCAGCAGGATGTAGAGAAGGACGACGGCGACCTGCACCGTCCGGGCGGCCAGCCGCGGATTGCGCACGCTGAGGCCGGCAATGTAGCCGGTCATGTGATAGAGGACGGTGGAGGACAGCAGCACCGCATACACGGTGAGCACCGAGGTCAGGGGCACATTGCCGATGACCACGACAAGGATGAGAAAAGGCAGCACTAGCGCGGCGAGGCAGTATTCGCGAATGGGCAGGCCGAACAGATAACCGACCACTTTCCACGCTGGCGGCAGCGGCGTGAGGCGCTGGTAGTCGATCATTCCCATCGACTCTTCCTCGACGATCCCTCCTGCGACGGCTCCGGTTCCGGAGAACAAAAGCAGAAAGGCCTGAATGAAAAACAGCGGCATCAGGACCGCCGTGGCGGCGCGTTCGGCTTCGATGCCGCCACGCTGTGTCATGAGGTTGAAGATGAAGAAAAACAGAAACGCGCAGGCGAGCAGGACGATCAGCGCGAGAGGCGTGAAGGCGCGTGGGCGCATCCGTGCCCGCCAGCAGCGGATGACGATGGGGTTGCGCCAGACCGCCCAGAGGGGAGGTAGCGCGCCCGGTTCCGGGGTGGAGGTCTTGCTGGGATCACTCATCGCCACCTCCGCCGTTTTCGTGGATATCCATGATCACCCGCTCGAGGGCGGTGCCCTCCTCCGAAAAGTGGCGTACCGCAATGCCCGCGAGCACCGCCTCGCGCAGCAGCCCGGCCTCCTCCTCCGCCGCGCCGGAGAAGGGAATCACTAATCCTCCGGCCGCCACTTCCGGCGTGCCGCACAATTCACGGGCGGCGAACCATTCGGCGGCCGCTGCGTGGTCGCTCCCCGGGGCCAGGCGTACCAGCAGCCGCTTGCGCGAGTGCGCGGCGCGGTCGGTCACTTCGTGCACCGGGCCGAAATCCACCAGGCGCCCCCGGTGCATCAGGGCGACCAGCGTGCACATTCCGGACAATTCGCCGAGGATGTGCGAGCTGACGACCACGGCGCATCCCGAGCGGCGCAGGTGTTCCAGGGTGGCGCGCAGCGCCGAACGCGAGGCGGGGTCCATGCCGCTGGCCGGTTCGTCGAGCACGCACAGCGTGGGGGTGTGGAGGAGCGTCTTGGCCAGCACGACGCGTTGCTTCATGCCGCGGGAGAGTTGGTGGCAGAATGTGTCGCGCTTGTCGGTGAGGCGCACTTCTTCGAGCACTTCGTTCACCCGCTGCCGCCGCCCGCCGCGTATGCCGTGGGCCAGTGCGAAGCAGTCGAGAAACTCCCAGACTTTGAGGTCACTCGGCACGGGGGCGAGGTCGGGCATGTATCCCAGCGCCGAGCGCGCCCCCGCAGGCGCATCGGCGGTGTCAATCCCCGCCACCCGGACACGCCCGTAGGTCGGCTCCTGCAGGGTGGCAATCACGCGAAAGGTGCTCGTCTTCCCGGCTCCATTCGGGCCGACCAATCCCAACACCTCGCCGCGCGGCAAATCGAAAGACAGGCCGTCGACCGCCACGAGGTGGCCGTAATCCACCCGCAGGTCGCGGATTTCCAGTGCGGGGGCGGAGGCGTCGGCGGTCATGGGGTGATGGACCGCGCGCTGCGCACCGCCTGGCCCGAGGCGCGGCGCGACCGCCGGAGGGGAACGGCGAGCATGACCTCGAGCTGGCGTTCGAGGATTGCCCCCATGGTGCGGCAGGAGGTGAAGGAGTCGGTGCCGTGGTATTCGTTCAGCCCGGCCGCGAGCTGCGCGATCTTCTCCGGCTCGGAGTAAAGCTTCTCGCGCATCCGGGTGAACAAATCCGCCAGCCGGTGGTGGGACATGCGATAGCGGCGCGCGATGAGCGTGCGCTCCTCGAGCTGGTATTGGTGAATGCTCGCCGGATTGAGGTAGCGGTTGCAGAGTTCGAGCACGGGCCGGTTGTTGTCGTAACGGTGGGGTAGGTAGATGGCGAGATCCCCTTCATAGGTCTGCTGGTCGAAATCGATGGCACGCACACGATACTGCTCGTCCTCGAAGTCGGGTGTGATGTCGACCACGTAGTTGTAACATCTCATGTCGCCGAGAAGGCGCACCGTGCAGCGCTCGTTGAATTTGACGAATTCCTTGGCCATGCGCACCTTGTTCAGGTCCGGGTTTTTGAAATACCCGGCGATGAACTGGTCGCCGGGTACACCGGCGATGTGCTCCTCGACCAGCGTCTGATTGTGTACGAGGTAGCTGATGCGGTTGGGTGAGAGCAGGTGTTCGAGTTCCAGGCCGAAGAGCCGCGAGGCGTCGGCGCGCTTGACGTAGAAGTGGTCGTAGTTGTCGTTGTATTGGTTGACGACGCGGATGCGGAAGGGTTGTGAATTACCGAACTCGCAGAAGTCCACCCTTTCGACAATGAGGTGGCCCATGGCGTCGAGGTCGCCCTCGGTGCGCATCAAGGCATAGACGCCGGACAGGCGCTTGTAGAGGTCGGCGCGGCGGATCGGGTCATACATCACGGTGCGCCACAGCGAGTCATTGCCGCGGTTGTCGAGCAGGGGGTAGGCGGCCTCGAATTCAAGCAGCTCTTCGTAATCAATTTCCACCGGCGACAGCCGCTCGTAGGCGGCGAGGTAATCGCGCAGGCTGCGGCCTACGGGATAGCACGGTTTTTTCTTGAGCTGGATGGGGTCCATGCCTTGGGCCGGGGTGTTTACATTACTTCGGCGGATCCTCGTCGTCCGGGAAGGGGGTTTCAATGGAGGTTCGCAGGCGTGCCGGCAGCAGCGGGCGCAGGAAGCCGTAGCCTACATACGCGACGCAGATCACGGCAGGCATTACATGGTAGTAGCGCACGGTGACCACCAGCAGGAGAAAGATGCAGATGACCAGAGGCAGCGACCCCCGCGAGCGCCAGTTGATTTTTTTAAAGCTGGGGTAGGAAATGTGGCTCATCATCAGCAGGGCCAAGCCCACCATCAGGGCGGCCAGCATGAAGCGGCCCACGCCGGGGTCCCTTTCGCCCTCGGCCATCCACATCATGAACATGGTCAACGCCGCGATCGTGGCGGCGGCCATGGGAATGGGCAGGCCGGTGAAGTCGCGCGGACTTGGTTCGGGGTCTCCCTGGTTCTCGGAGTATTCCGCCTCGGCGGCGACGCAGTTGAATCGTGCCAGGCGCATCGCACCACAGAGCAGATACAAGAAGGCAATCAGCCAACCGGCTTCCTCAGGAAGATCGATCAGCACCACTTTGAAAGCCAGCAGGGCGGGGGCCACACCGAAGGAAACCACGTCGGCGAGCGAATCGAACTCGCGCCCGAATGGCGACTCGCGCCCGCCGAGCCTTGCCAGCCTGCCATCGAGCATGTCGAAGATGCAGGCCCCGAAGATGAGGAGAATGGCGCGTTGGTACATGCCGTGGGCGAAGTCGAGATCGTTGCCGACTTCGGCCATACCGCGGAAAATGGTGAGCACCGCCATGAACCCGCAGAAAAGGTTTCCTGCGGTCATCAGGTTCGGCAGCACGTAGATCTTGGGCTCGCGATGGGGCATGGCCGCACATTGTAGCATCCGTGCGGTCGCCTTGCAGCGGAATTCGTCGCCGCGCAAGAGGCTTTCAGGTGCCCTCGCGAGCAAACGCAAAAAGGCTTGGCAAGCCGTGCAGAGCGGCTACCATAACGCCGGGAACAACCTGACTTCAAAATATGAGCATTCATTACCCCTCCGCCAAGCGGCTCACCAATGCAGCCGAATTCAAACTCGTGGAAGAAACCAAGAAGCCGGCCCTCCGGGCGATGAGCCTTTCGGATCTCTCGACGAGGATCGACAGGGCCCGCAAGCTGGAGGACAAGTGGAGGCAGACCGCCGTGAAACAGGAGCGGGTGCTCAAAAAGGGCGGCAAGCCGGGAGAGCACGAGCGGACGCTTGCCAAGCGGGCCTTGTTCGCCGAGGTGCGCGAGATTTTTGAAGAGAGGCTCGCCTTCGCAAAGCAACTGGAATCCGCGCCGACGGCGAAGAAGAAAGCGGGCGCCCGGAAGGCGGCGGCAGCGAAGGCCCCTGCCACAGAGGCCCCCGTAAAGAAGAAGGCGGCCGCCAAAAAACAGGCGACCAAGAAGGCTCCCGCGAAAAAAGCGGTGGCCAAGAAAGCGGTGGCCAAGAAAGCGG
>SLCJ01000086.1 GCA_007125835.1 Verrucomicrobiales bacterium
CCATTGCGCCCGCGCCGAAGGACTTCCGCGCCATCACAGGCGCGGTCTCATTGAAGCCCGGCATGGCGGCGGTCGGCGCTCGCCGATCCCGCCGACTTCCGCGCCATCACAGGCGCGGTCTCATTGAAGCGGCCGCACGAGAGGGGGAGGGGGGGCGGTGTTGCGCTTACTTCCGCGCCATCACAGGCGCGGTCTCATTGAAGCATAAAGATATATCATAAGTTAAATCAGTGTAAAAAAAACTTCCGCGCCATCACAGGCGCGGTCTCATTGAAGCGGATTGGCGGCAGACGCCTTGGTGTCGGGCGATCATGACTTCCGCGCCATCACAGGCGCGGTCTCATTGAAGCCGTCGTTCAAGGGTACGGCACCGAGGAGGTGGAATGACTTCCGCGCCATCACAGGCGCGGTCTCATTGAAGCAAGGAAATTGGTGTGACCTAAATAGGTGTGACCTACACTTCCGCGCCATCACTAGTGAAATACCGCCTACCACAATTTGCTTGAAATTTTCTGCGGGGATGGGTTGGTTTCCAGGCTCAAACCGAAACCCAAGCCAGAAATGAAGAGTCTGACATGCCAAATCTTCGTCAAAACGTTGTAACTGAGGGAGTTCCGCAGGTGGTTCACTGTGTGAGTCGCTGTGTGCGGCGGGCGTTTTTGTGCGGGGAGGATGCGTATTCGGGTCGCAGCTACGAGCACAGGCGGGGGTGGGTGAGGGATCGGTTGCGGGAGCTGAGCGAGCAATTTGCGGTGGATGTGTGTGCCTACGCGGTGATGAGCAATCACCTGCATGTGGTGCTGCGCACGGATTCGGAAAGGGCGGGGGATTGGAGTGCGGAGGAGGTGGTGCTGCGGTGGCGGTCCATTTTTCCGGAGATGCGCGACGAGAATGGGTCTACGGTGCTGCCTGAGGGTGAGGAGCTTGCGCGAGTTACGAGTTACGAGTTATTATTGCCTGCCTAAATTTATTCTTGCCAGCCAAAATGAACTTGGTGACCCCAAGTGATCATGCATGCCTTCTCGCAAATCAATTGTGGCGGTGCGCGAGGAGGGCGTGGTCCGATTCCGAGGCAACATTCGATCTCTCGGACTCGGGACCAAGTGATTGAGGCGACATCCGCTACTTTGGATCCTCGCCCTTGCGCCAAGGGGCGGGAAAGACAATGGAAGAGTCTGTTTTGCTTGCTTTCGCCGTGCGCCGCCTGAAATTCGGCTTGCCGGGTGATGAGCCCGGGTCATGCCATGAGCGATTCCCTTCCGCCGCCTCTTCCTCCTTCTGGTTATGAGCCGCCATCCAGCGCTCCCCACGACAGCGGACTGCCTGATGAATGGCGGCACAAGTTCCCGGACTTGCGGCCCGGGCGAAAGCCGCCGGTGCTGTTTCGCCTGAATGGGTTTGGGCTGGCGATGTTCGGCCGCCGCGATCACGACGAGGAGACGGGCACCTATGTGAAAACCTACGGGATCACCTTGTTGTTCATTCCTTTTCTGCCGCTGGCAAGCTATCGCGTGGCGGATGCGGAAGAGGGTGGCTGGTATTTCATTGGCCGTGAGAAGCTGAGTCCGCTGGCGAAAGGAATCACGGCGGCGCTGGTGATTCTCGGGCTGTTCGTGGCGCTTTCGGTGGTGGGTGCCAATCGCAGTGCGGGCGATGAGGGCCGTGCCTCGCGTGAGCTTCGAGCGGCGCAGGCGTTGGCCAATGAGGGGCAGCCGGTCGAGGCGGCGCGGCGTGCGCTTGAGGTGGCCGGGATGGGGGAGGGCTACCGGGAGGCCGGGTTGGAGGCGGCCGATGGGTATCTTGACGCGGCGATTTCGGGGGATAATGTAGCGGAGATCTATGCAGCGGTTGCGCTCGTGTTGGAGAGCGACTTTCGGTTTACGCACTTTGGCGATCGTATGGCGGGGTGGCGTGCGCTTTGTCTTGATTGGTCCGACGCGCTGCGGGAGGGGGATCCTCGGAAGGCGTTGAGCTTTGCTTCGATGGCCCGGCAAATTGATGGCGGGGATTCGGCATGGATCGCGCCGAAGAGAGCGGCTTTGGAGGTTCTGGTCGAGTCCACGCCGGATGTGCAGATTTCCTACCTCGCGCAGCTTGCCGAGTTGCTTTTGCTCGCCGGGGAGCCGGAGGAGGTGTCGGCGCTCTTGGAGGGGCACTTGCCTTTTGAGGAGGGAAGCGTGCTCGCCATGCATTATGGGCGGGCATTGCTCCGCCTTGGCCACCCGGCGGAGGCGGCGGTGCACTTGCAGGATCATGTCGATACCCATTTGGCCAACTGGCTTCGGCTGGCCGACGAGATCGACAGGAACTGGGATGACAGAGCGGAGAGTGCGCTTGATGATCTGCGCGAAGGCCGGGGGCCTGCCGCATTTTACCGCGCGTACGACCGGGCCTCGCCGGGCAGGCAGGATGAAATGGTCTCCGATTATATTCAGTCGGAGGTGGCTGCGGATGCAAGGCTTTCTGCGCTGCAGGCGGAGTTCGATGACCTGCCGTATATGCCAGCTGTGGCTATGGACCTCGGCATCGCCTGCCTTGAGGCCGCGCATGGGGCGGAAGATGCCGAAGCGCGGACGAGTTGGCTCGAACGGGCCGAGGCCGCTTTTCTCGGGATCGGAAGCTACGCGGAGGATAGCATCGACCACGCCTTTTTTCTCGGGCAGGTTTATTACTGGCTTGGGAACACCCGCCAGGGAGCCGAGTTGTTTGATCAATTGATTGAGACCCACGGCGGCGATGCCGAATTGCTTAACAACATCGGCATGACGCTGCGAAATGTGGGTGAAATCGACAAGGCCCGCCATGTGCTCGCTCAGGCGCTGGACGAGGCCGTCGAAGCCGACCAGCAAACATCGATTCTCATTTCGCTCGCTATTCTCGCCGAGACGCTCGACGAGAAAATCGAGTATCTCGAGCAGGCGCAGTCCGACCACCCGCGTGTGGCCATTGACCTTCTGGAGGCGCGGGCCGGGAAGGCGGCTCTGGAAGGCGACTATGAAAATGCACTCGAATTGTTGCAGAGTGCTCTCAACTCCTACTCCGCCCTCGATCGCACTTCGGCCCGGCTGAACAACGAGGCTTTGGTTCATTTTGAAATGTTTTCACTGGGTGGGGGGATGAATCATTTCGCCGAGGGCTTGGCTAAGATGGACGCAGCCTTTGGCATGGCCCCCAACGACAGCATTCTGTGTGAGAATGCCGCTGTGAATTTTCTCGCGTCAGCCGCCTTGGCTGTGCTGGGTGGGGAATTTGAGGCGGCCTGGCTGCCTCATGCGGAAGGGTTCCCGGCGCTGCGCCTGCTTTATCACGACGAGGAAGGTCGTGAGGAAGTGGTGTCGCGTTTCAAATCACACACCCATTTTCACCGCGGTCGCTCACTGCTCGAGCGGGCGCTGATTCTCGCGCCGGAGAGCCCGTCGGTGCTTGGCACTGCGTTGTCGCTTGCGAATCAGCTGCGCGACGACGGCCTTGCGAGGCAAGTCGCGATGCGGCTCGACCCGGCCCGCGAACTGGTTTCCCTTGCTGAGTGGATTGCTGGAATCGATGACGAGGAGACGGTTGCGGCCGACGTGCGCGAGGATCTGGAGGCGTGGGCCGAGCGATGGGAGGGCATTGCCAATTCCCTTGAAACGGAGCGAGCCTCCGCGCTGGTTCGCGCCCGCATCGCGGCGCGACGGGTGTCGCTCGCGCACTGGCTACCCGATCTTGAGATCGACAGTGTGCTTGCGGCTATCGAGGCGGCCTACGAGGGGTGGCCGAGTTCCGAATTGGAGGCGGAAAGGAATACGGCCCGGGCTTTGCGGGCGTGGAGGCAGTGGCGGGAAGAGGAGGCGCAGGCCGTCGAGTGGGCGGGACAGTCCGAGCGCATGGTCCCGCCCGGGGATTTGCTTCTGTTGGCGGCGCTCCGCTTCCCGGAGGCTCTCGACCACCCATCGCTGCGATCCGCCCTGACGGACCAACTGAATCACTCGCGCCGCTTCCCCTCCTCCTTCCAGCCACGCGATGCGGTGCTTGCCGCCGTGCTCGAAGCGCCGGACCACGAACGGATCGCTGAACGTGCCGCCGGCCATCCGACAGCCGGGACCGGGCTGGCTCTGGCGAAACAACTTTCCCCCCATGCCCCGTCCACCGTGCTGGCCGAATCGTGGGCAATTTGGCTGGAGGAAGGCCGGGAGGCCGCTCTCGCCGCCTACCGCGAACGCGCCGCCGGCCACCCCTGGCTGCCTGAGCTTTGAATCCCGGCAGCAGGCTTGGTTTGTGTACGCCATGGAGGTGAGATGATCGCCCTGGCGTTCGTGGAAGAGTGAGAATCAAACGATTTTTCTTGCCCGCATCAGGGTTGTCCGCTAGAATTTTAATAAATATTGGGCTCCATTGTTTCGTGCGCTATTGATAGTGCACGGACGGAGGTTGCCCGGGATTTAAGACGCGTGCATACGACAGAGCCAAGTCAGCCTTTTTCTCGGAGGTGTGTGTCAGTTGCGGCCCTTTCGCTGGCAGTGTTTCCCGCGTTGTTTTCGTCATGTGTGATGTGCCGCGTGGAGGTCGACAGCCGACCGCCACACCCCACCTCGTTGCTCGAAGAGGCGCGAACCATTTCCCGCACCAATGGCCTTGCGGCCGCCCGCGATCATGTGGCGGAATCGCTGCGGCAACGCGACGCGTCAGGAGGCGAGATGGAGGGGCGCTTGGCGGCGGCCACGGCGGATGCGGATCTGATTTTCCCCGACTCCTGGGCCGCGATCGATGCGCTCGCCCGTGACCGCGTGGCCCTCGTGATCATTCCCGGCACCACAGTCAAGCTGCGCGGCGAGCCGCCGCCGACCCGCGATGCCCTCGCCGAGGCCGCGCGGACTGCAAACGCAATGGGATTCCGTGCCGTTTTCGTGGAAACCCCATATCATGCCTGCCCTGATGAGAACGGGACATTAGTAGCGGATATCGTAAGCGAGGTTTTCGCCTCTCATGATCGGGTTGTGATCATGATGCTCTCAAAAGGCGCTCATGACGTGGCCCGCTACCTGCAGCTGCACGCGGCGGATCTCCCCGAACCAGAGCGGGAAAAGCTGGTTGGCGTGGTTTCTCTGGTCGGGACCTTGCAGGGATCGGTTTCGGCACGCTGGTTTGTGCGCTCGCGCCACCCGGTTCCCGGAGCCATTCGATCCTATCTTCGCATGACCGGTGACAGCAAGACGATGCACATGCTTGCCACCATCGCCGCCAACCCCTGGGATGATTGCTTTCCCGCGCGCATGCCGGAGGTTTTCCCCAACCTGACATGGATCAGTTTCGTCATGATTCCGGACGGTCCCGACGGACGCACGACGGAAGACGTGTGGAACCGGCACATCCGGAGGCTGGCCGAGCGTGGATCGAAGGAATTCAGCCCGGAGGACGGGCTTGTTGAGGCTGCGGCAGCCATTCTGCCGCATTGCTCCCAGGTGCCCGAGATCATCGTCCGAGGATTCGGTTCCCATGCCCTGTCCAATGGGCGCTATCCCGACGGCACGCCCATCGCCCCCCGCACTGCGAATCCGGACAAGGGCCCGACCATTCCGGAGAGCGGCGGTGAGATCATCGACGCCTTCCTCCGCGCCGCGCCGGC
>SLCJ01000112.1 GCA_007125835.1 Verrucomicrobiales bacterium
GTATGTGAAGACGCTCAAGCAGCGGTTTACGCAGTGGTTCAACGCGCGCAAGAACCGGGAGGGGACGCTGTGGGAGGGGCGTTTCCACAGTGTGATGCTGGCGCACAACGAACGGGATGAGGGAGGCGAGGGCCTAGGTTTGCTGGCGCGCTTTGTGGCGGGCTATATTGATTTGAATCCGGTGCGTGCCAAGCTGGTTGGGGAAGCCGGGCAGAGCGATTGGAGCGGGTATGGGGCGGCCTTGCGCGGAGATGCGGAGGGGATGCTGGGTCTGCGGGTTCTGTGGGGCGTCGGGCGCTGTGGTGAGTTGGAGGATGCGGAGGTGTTGGAGGTGCACCGTGGAATGCTTGAGCGGGCTCGATTTCGGGACAAGTGCAAGGGTTCGGGGGAAGGCGCAGCACACGATTCAGGCGACGATTCCAGGGATGTCAGGGCATCCCGCGACAAACCGCAGGATGATCAGCATGACGGAAGGGATTTGGAGGCGGAAGAGGACAAAAGTTGGTCTGCTGGGCTCGAATCGCGCCTCTTGTCGCAGATGGGCGAGCGGTGCCTCGACTTGACCAAAGGGAGGATTCTGGCGGGCCGATGGGTTCGATCCCGAGCCGGGTGAGATTGCAGGGAGGGCGATCCATTGCCGACGGTGGGCACGCTTACGGTTCGGCAGTCCGCCGAGGCGTTTTCACGCACCCCGGCACAGGCGTATACGTCCATGCATAGCCCCCATCTTTTCCGGTTCAGGCAGAACCGGAATCGTCCCGAATGCCTTCCGATCCGAGCTGAGGAATGTGCATGCGGGACCGGGTGCCGGGCGCATCAGGACTGGGAAAGGGAGCTTCAGTCCGAGGCGTCGGCGACATCAGCTTCTTTACCCGTCAGGTGAAGATTTCTGCGGAAGGACTGCAGAACAAGTGCGTATGCGGGGTTGATCAAGTCATCTTGCCCCATGTAAGGAGCGCCCATGTGGGGCTGGGTGAAGCGAAGGCCGTAGCCCGGCTCCCAAGCCAGCGCGAACCACCACGCATACTCAGCCACAATCTCTCTGAAAATTTCCGGCCGGGCCGTCGCCAGAGAGACCAGACCCAGCGCGCCGCCCGGCTCGCCGTAGGCATGGCTGTTGCGTAGCCAGGGATGGCGCTCCCGCATAATGGCGGTAAGCGCATCGATCATTTCCTCCTGTTCTCCGCGCAGCGAGAGCGTCATCGCGAAAAATCCCGTGCGGAACCAGAACTCTCCGAGATCCTTGAATGAGGCATTGTAGCCCAACGCCCCATGTCCACCATCGGCAGGGTCCGACCAGGAATGCACCATGTAGTCCCACAAAAGCTCCATCAAACGCGAGGGTATTCCGCATCGGATGGCAAGGGCCTCGGCGGAGAGCATGTGCACGGCGGCGGCGGTCAGCGCCTTATCTCCATACGGAAGACCATTGGTTCCGTGGCCAAGCGCCGGCATGCCCCATGAGGAGGGGTGGCTGCCGTCATGGGCCCACTGCATCATTGCCTCCAGCGGCTCGAGCACCCTTTCGTCCCCGGTCTGCAAATGCCACTCTGCAAGTAACTTGCCGGTGAAGCCCGCACTCCAGAATCCGAGATTGCCGTGATTTTCCGGTTCAGGAAAACGCTCAAGCAACCAATCGACTCCACGGCGCACCGCCTCGAGATTCTCCTCGCCTCCGGTGGCAAGCAATGCCAAGCCGGCCAACATCGTGCGTTTGCTGTCGCCCTCCCAGCTGCCATTGTCTCGCTGGCTGTCGAGGATGTGGGAAATCATATCCTCAAGCATGGCCGCCGCTTCGGGGTCCTCCTCGGGATCCAGCGTCGTAAACGGACGTGTGCGACCCAGGGCCAGGTCGAGGTCGAATTTTTCACCCTGGCGCAGGACATGCAATGTGAGATTCCTTCGTTCCTCTAAGAGCGCGGCCTCGATGGCGCGGCCGATGTTCGCCTCGTGGCTGTCGTGGAACCAATCCCAGCCGGCCGACAGATTGTTGATGCCCAGAGCGCGGCCGTCAATACCCACAAGCAGGTCCTCGGCTAGCAGACCTCCTTCTTCGGCCGCCGATCCCTCACGAACTGAGATGATGCGCAAAACGTCCTGCCGATGTTCCGTCTGAGCCTCGAATCCCAGCAGCCCGGCACGCAGAATATCCGGACCGGTTCCGCCATTGGAGCGCCCGAAATGCGTGCTCCCGCCCAGTTGCAGTCGCGCGGCGCGAGGAACTCCGACCACCACCGGCGGCGAATCCGCTGCCGCAGCCAGACGGATCAACGCACTTCCGTCCGCCACCTGGCCCCACTGTGCGGGCGAGAGTTCAAGGTGAATTTTCCTCTCCGCCCGAGCCGTCTCATCACCCGGTTCCCATTCAATTCCCGGTATTTCAAATTGCGCCAGGGCTCCGAAGCCTCCCACCGTGTTCTCGAGGAAAACACGCAGGCCCCGGGTCGTCACCGGCTCAAACTCCAAAGTGACCGGGGAGCGCAACCGACCGCCCTCGGCAACGCGCCGCCATTCACCCCCTTCGTCCAGCGCCTCGATGTGGTATTGGTTGGGCGTGCCGTTGCCCCGGTCGCGCCTCGGCACCAGCCGCACACGGTCGAACTCCATGGGCTCGGCCAGCACGAAACCAATCCAATGCGGCCCCTCGACCCGCGTAGGCGAATACAAGCTGTGCCAGATGGTATCCGGATTTCCATCGAATGCCTGGATGCCCTGCGGTCTGGCACCCCCGTGAGCGGAGGAAACAATGGGCGTCCACCCGGCCACAGGCGCACGGCCACTTGGCACCTCCCCAGCCTCCGATGCCACCACCTCACCATCCTCTGCGTCCACCAACTGAAGTTCGACCTGCCCCGGATCACTTCCGTCACCCGCCGTTCCAAAAAGATCAAGGGTAACCACCCCGCGCCACTCGGACTCCGTATTCACCTGCGCCTCAATCAAATCGGGCACTTCGACGCGGACGGCCGCCGACGCACCGGGTGACAGTTCGAGACCCGCCGCACCGGGCAGCCCGTGCCCGCGAATCTCGCCCTCCAATATCCAGGCTCCCCCACTGCGCGCCACGACCCCGGGCATCGCACCCTCAGGCGCGTTAATACTGATGCGCTCGGCCATGAGCAGCGAGGGCAAAGCGGCAAACGCGGTTACAGCGGCGGGGATCAGCCGCGCCCGCGCCGCACGGCTCAAAGCGGATTGGCGTATCCCAGGGGAAGGTTCATTGAATTTCATGATGGTGGGTGGATTGGTGGGGGAAAAATGCGGGGTGGCTCGTCAAAACGGCACCGCATCCCGACGTCACACGGAGACGCGGCCGTCCGGCTCTTACGCTCAGCCTTCCCGCCGCATTTCACCCAAAGAACATGGCGTGTCAGGGGAACAGGAATGCCCGCGCGCGTTCGCTTGCCCGCCAAAGCACGGCCGCCCCGGAAAACCAAGCCATGTCCCCCGCTCTTTTTTCCCCTTGTCCCGCACCGGTTTCTCCTCGCAAAGTGCGGCTGCCTCGCGTATACTTTGCGCCCAGTTCACCCTCCCCCTGCTCGCCCGTTTGGCCGCTGCTTCGCAGTGCTCTGTCGGCACCTCGTCCACTTCACTGAACATGACCACCCCCGCCCAATCCCCAACACGCAAGAAAAAACCGCGCCGCGTCAACGTGCGGCGCCCCGATGTGATGACCCTCGTCCAAGGCGAGGTCGAACGCCACTACCGCTCGTCTGTAGTCGAGCGAATCCGCGAATCAGGCGGCATCTACACCGTGGGCACCACCACCATCCGCCTCGCGAAGCAATTCGGCTTCTGCTATGGCGTCGAACGCGCGATCGATCTCGCATACGCCTCGCGCCGCGTCTTCCCGGACAGCCGCATTTTTCTAATCGGCGAGATCATCCACAACCAGGAGGTAAACCACCAACTCGACAGGATGAACATCCGCAGCCTCGCCTGGCAGGAACTCACCGATGACTACGACCAGCTCACACCGGATGATGTGGTGATTGTCCCCGCTTTCGGCGCTCCCACCGAATTCATGGACAAGATCGAAGAGCGGGGATGCCAGGTGGTGGATACCACGTGCGGCGATGTGATGAGCGTCTGGCGCCGCGTCCGCACTTACGCCAAAGAGGGATTCACCTCGATCATTCACGGCAAGGCGGGCCACGAAGAAACCCGCGCCACCGCCTCGCGCGCGCTCGGCGACGACGGCAACGGTCACTACATCGTCATCCTCAACCCGGCCGAATGCGACCTTGTCTGCGATTTTATTCGCCACTCCGGCGACCCGAAGGCCTTCATGGAACGCTTCCAGAATGCGTGCTCGCCGGGATTCGACCCCAACGCTCACCTCAAGCGCATCGGCGTCGCCAACCAGACCACCATGCTCAAGTCCGAAACCGAAGAGCTACAGCGGCGACTTCAGCAGGCCATCGTCGACCGCGACGGCCCCGAGGCCGCTGCCGATCATTTCCGGGTGTTCGACACCATCTGCGGGGCCACGCAAGAGCGGCAGGACGCGCTCTTCGACATGCTTAACCGCCCGATGGACCTGCTGCTCGTGGTCGGTGGATACAACAGCTCCAACACCAGCCACCTCGTGGAAATCGGTCAAGAACACCTGCCCTCCTTTTTCATCCGCAATGCCGATTGCCTTCGCTCGCTCGAGGAAATCGTCCATTTCGACCTGGATCGGAAAGAAGAGGTGCCCGCCTACACCAAAAAACTCGCGGGCGAAGGACCGATCGTGGTGGGCATCACCGCCGGAGCCTCCTGTCCCAACAACCTCATCGAGGCCACCATCCTCAAAGTCCTCGAACTGAGAGGCGAGGAAATTCCCGCCGACCTGCTCAAGGCCGCCGAACACAACGGAATCGCCTAACCGCCACCCGGCAATGTAAACCCCCGTCCAGAGCTTCCCGGCAGCTGGGCAGCACCCCCACCTCGCCCCACCTCGTAAGGCAGACAAGAAAGGGGAAAATCATCTTGCCACGGTCGGGCACTTGCCTCATTGTGTTTCCATGAACACACAACAAGACTCCGCCTCCACTTCCGCCGCCCGATCGCGCGAACACGCCATATACAAACCCAACAAGCGGGGATCCGGCGGCGTGGTCCGCTTCGAACTCAACCGCGCCAAGGAATGCATTTTCGTCGAAGCAGCCCGGCAAAGCGGCCCGAAGCAATTCGACTGGGAGCACAAGCTGATCATGAAGTGGGGCATGGCCGACATTGGCGAGGCCCTCGCTGTGCTCGGTGGTCGCTCCCCCGCAGCCAAAATGTTCCACAAAACCGAGGGAGCCAACAGCACCTTTGAGTTGGCCAGCGGCAGCGACCCCGAACGGGCGCCATACAGGTTTTCCCTTTCCCGCCAGAATTCCGCATCCGGAGAAGTTCGCCGCATCAGTGTGCCACTCACCCACGCCGAAGCCGCCACACTCGAAACCCTGCTGCGCGCGGCGGTCGTGCGCCTCATGCGTTGGTAAGACAATGCCCATCAACCGCCATCCCGCTCCACCATCCCATACAGGTGCATGACGTGTTGCAATAGCTCCTCACGGGAAAATTTGACGCTTGAATTGCAGCCCGAAAATATCCTAAAATTCGCAAA